>JAFOXT010000327.1 GCA_017425745.1 Clostridia bacterium
CTTGTGAAAAGAAAGGTGTACCTGTTATTAACGATATTTCAGAAGAACCCTTTGCTTTTGGTAATTTCACAATGAAATTCTGCAACACAGCCGAAACTGAGTCAACGGAGCCTATCGGTGAAAATGAAAACGCAATAGGCTTACTTATCGAAAAGAATAAAATGCGAGCTTTCCTTGCTGCAGATATTAATAATCTTGACGGAGACGAGGACCGCCTTGCAAAAGAATTAGGAAAAGTAAATCTGCTCAAGGTGGGACACCACGGTTATGACCATTCAACAACACTGAATTATGTTAAGGCACTCAGTCCTGAATTTGCAATAGTTACAAATAAGCAGGGCAATATAAGCAGAACTCCGCTCAAAAACCTTAACAGCGTTAACGCAACGGTTTTTGAAACAGGCAAATATAAGGGTGTTGTTGCTGACTTTACTGAGGACAAAATTGTTCTCTATAGTGATATCGACAAAGATTTGATTCAGAAATGATGAATTATTAAAGCAAAGGAGGCTTGTTGTAATGAAAAAGCTCTATGAAAAGAGTGAAATTACCTTTGCTATACTCTGGATTGTTGTTTATTGTGTACTGCTTTCCGTAGGTGATGCTGTTTCGGCAAATATTGGTACAGAAAAAGCGGTAACTCTGCCCATAGCAGCTGCGCTTTCTGTTATACTATTTATATATATAAAGAAGAGCGGTCTGATGAATAAGTATGGCTTCTGCAAACCGACTGTGTCAGCATCGCGCTTACTTTTCTATATTCCTCTTCTTTTGCTGCTCAGTGTTAATTTGTGGTTTGGTATTAGTGTCAATTTGTCTCTGACAGAAACTATACTTTATATTTTAACTATGCTTTGTGTCGGATTTCTTGAAGAAACTATTTTTCGCGGATTGTTGTTCAAGGCTATGGCGCAGAATGGTTTGAAGTCTGCAATTGTAATTTCAAGCTTAAGCTTCGGAATGGGTCATATTATTAATCTTTTTAACGGCTCCGGTGCGGAGCTTGTTCCAAATCTGCTTCAGATTGTTTATGCGGCAGCAACCGGTTTTATGCTGGTGATGCTTTATTGCAAATCAGAAAGCCTGATAAGCTGCATTGTTTTCCACGGCGTTTTCAATGCTCTCAGCGTTTTTTCAAGGGAAGATGCTATGACTCTCGGAAGTGAGGTTGCTTCCTGTGCCTTTATTGTATTGATCAGCGTGGGCTACGGAGTATATCTTATACGTTCAATAAAAACTGAAGCAACAGAAACGGATAAAAAGTAAGATTTTAATAACAGAATAACAGCAGAATTGTATTTTTAGTCGGTGCAGTTCTGCTATTTTGTTTTATATACTATTATATATAGGTTTTGCCTGAAGAATTACGTTGAAAAATGCTGTAAAGTGCAGAATTTTACACATACTATATATAAAAATGTCGAAAACTAAAAGCACTACATATAGTTTTCAGAGTTTTCCACAAAGTTTTCCACATATCTGTATAGTTTTCCACACAGGGTAAAAAGATGTGGAAAACAACAAAAACCGTAAAGCTTTGAAGCTTTACGGCAGTAAGCAGATGAATAGCTGAAGCTGTGTGGGATATCAGATAGAATGGGATGATTTTTTACTGTGTTGGGTGCTGCGAAAATAGTATGAGATAGAGTTCTGACGGCAAAATTACGTGTTTTGGTCGGTGGCTGCTGCAGGAGAACGGATAGTTAACGGGGTTATTTTTGAAAAGGAAAACGGTTATCCGTCATTTTATACAAAACCTAAAGGGCTTTTTGCACAGATAAGCCAAAAATTAAGATTTGATTAAAATCTTTCGGGGTTCATATTGACTTTGTTGATTTTGAAATGATATACTGATACTAACTAAAAGTGTCTGTATGCCTTATTGCGCCCAAAAAGCAGTAAAACGGTCAGGTCAGGGACTGTGCCGAAGGGTAAAATCGGCAGACAGCGCGAATAAGTTTCGTTTCGATGGTTAATACGAATGCCGTCGCGGCGGCAAATCATCAAAAAAACGAATCATATTTTTGTTAAGGAGGAAATCTTAATGAAAAAACAATTAAAGAAAAGCTTATCACTGTTTTTAGCAGTTCTTATGCTTATGACCTGTTGGGTATGGGTAGCTCCTCAGAAGGCTGAGGCTGGTGCACCCGGCGGTTATGATGTAACAATCGACTTTAACTGTATCGGTGAGATCAATGGTGGTAGAGCACATGCTGACATATACTACATAACGAATAATGGTACAGGATCAGTTGCAGGTCCTATCACATGGGAACTTGACAAATTGGAGTCTACAACAGGTACATACTCTCTGACTTATAGTAATGTTCCTGGTTGGCCTTGTCAGGTTTATGTACATTGTGGTGACCAGGGAATGAGAGAATTTGAAATAGCGATTAGTGGTATATCTGTAAATGGTACAAAGGTTCACACTGGAACCTATACACTTAAAGCTGGTTGGTGGTCATCAGATAGCCGTGACTTTATCCCCAATACTAAAGATAACGCTTCTGCAGACGGTCAAAGCGGTACAGTAAGTGGTAATAACGAAGGCGAATGGAACTGGAAACGTCCTGTTCTTGATACAGCAACAGCAACATTCGAAGGTAACTCACATGCGCTTAACAAGGTAAATTCCGGCATTATCTCCAAATCAACAATTTCTGTCGGTGGTTTTGTTGATGATTACGGCGTTAATTGGAAAGGTCCTCTCAACACAACATTCACACTTCGTACTGACGGTAATGTAACTATTGACAGTAGTCATGCAGTAATAACCGGTTCAGGCACAAGCAGAACTATTGAAATCAGGCCTTGGTTCCAGACACTTTTCCCTGCAGGACAGAAGGCAAAGCTTTATGTTGACTGGAATGTAAACAATTATACAAAGTCCGGTACAGAAACAATTGAACTTGATTTCCCTGAATATACAGCAACCTTCTATGCAAACGGTGCAGGGGCTGAAATCGGTGAAGACGTAGGTTCAAAAGATGAAGACGGCATCATTGTACATACTGATGAAAAGATGACCTATGGTGCTAAAATCGGTGCAGCACCCGGTTATGCATACAGAGAAGGCTTCGAATTCATGGGCTACTATTCAAGAGATAAC
>JAFOXT010000328.1 GCA_017425745.1 Clostridia bacterium
AACCACAATGGAGGACGAAGAGCTTGGCAGCACACCTGTAATTATGGCTGTTAAAAACGGCAACACTTATGTAGAAACCTCAATGAGTTCTGAAGGAATCAACCTTGATGCAAAGGTAATCTATATCGGCAGCACAAACACCACATACCTTATCATTGATAACTGGAAAAAGTACACCAAGCTTCCCGCAGAGCTTATGGGTGATACAGAAGGTCTTGATATGGCAGGAACACTTCAGGAAAGCTACTCAGAGGAAGAAATCAAAAATGTAAAGGTTTCTGAGGTTGAGCTTGGCGGCAAGAGAATGATTCTTGAAAGCTACAACAGCGGCGGCACAACAGTAAACTACTACTTCGACGGCGACAAGCTTGTAAGAAGAGATGACGTTTACTCAGACGGCACAGTTGCTTCAACAGTATTCAAAAAGTTCACAACAAATGTACCCGATTCTTACTTTGAAGTACCCGACGGTTACGGTTACCTCAACTTAAGCTGGCTCGAAAGCCTCGGCGCATTTGAATAAGTTAACACTTTATTACCATTTTACAGATAGTTTTATGGTATAAAAGATAAGGCGAAAAACAAAAAAATATTCAGGAGGATTTTCAAATGAAAAGAATCGCATCAATCGCACTCGTACTCGTACTTCTCGTTTGCTCATTTGCAGCTTGCGGCGGTACACAGCCCTCAGCAGAAGTAACACCTTATGAAGGCGCTATTGCTGAACTCGTAACAAAGCTCTATGACACATATTCACTCGGTGAACTTCCCGTATTCACAGAAGGTGTGCCTGTAGATCTTGCTGACGCAGACGCAGTATTTGCTTACACAGGTCTTGAAAGTGCTGACGGCATCGCAGAAGCTGTTTTCTCAGAAACAATGATGGGCTCACAGGCTTACTCACTTGTTATCGTTAAGCTCAGCGACACAGCTAAGGCAGAAGAAATCAAGAGCGCTATGTTCAACGGCATCAACACAAGAAAGTGGATCTGCGTTGAAGCTGACCAGCTCAGAGTTGTTTCAAGTGCTGACCTTGTAATGCTTGTTATGGCTGACAGCCAGCTTGGCGAAGGTCACGCAGACGGCCTTGTAGAAGCATTCAAGACAAACGTAGGCGAACTTACCGGTGAAGTACTCAGCAGAGGCTAATTAAATATGGTATTTTCGTCGATTCCGTTTTTATACTTTTTCCTGCCCGCTGTACTGCTTTGTTACTTTGCAGTACCGGCTAAAGCAAAAGACGTGATTCTTCTTGTGTTCTCCCTTCTCTTTTATTGGTGGGGAGAACCCAAGTATGCACTGCTTATGGTGTTCACAATAACCTTTTGCTACTTTGCAGGACGTATACTTGAAAGTCGACGTGAAAAGTCCCGGGAGAGCAAAGCAATACTGATTTTTTCAGTAGCAGTGCCTCTCGGGTTTCTTGCTGTTTTCAAGTATGCAGATTTCTTTATCGGCTCAATCAACAGTCTTGGCGCCGATATTCCTCTTTTAAAATTAGCTCTGCCCATTGGTATCAGCTTCTATACCTTCCAGGCTATCAGCTATCTTATTGATGTTAACAGAGGCGATATTCCCGCAGAAAAAAGTCTTATAACTCTTGCTGCTTATATCACTCTTTTCCCACAGCTTATTGCAGGCCCCATTGTCCGTTACAGCGATGTAGCCGACGATATGAAAAACCGAAAAATAAATCTTAAGAACCTTTCAGACGGTATACGCAGATTTGTTTACGGTATAGGTAAAAAGGTGCTTATTGCAAACCTTCTCGG
>JAFOXT010000006.1 GCA_017425745.1 Clostridia bacterium
ACTCCGTATCCTTTGTTGACGGAGAAAAGTTCAGATATCAGACGGCTGATATACTTGCTCTTCGCGAGGTGTCCGATGAGGTGTGCAGAGAGTTCGGCAAGAGTGTTCTTGAAAAAGCACCCTTTCATGGAAACAGCTCGGTTTATTGGGTACACAGAAACGGCGGCCTTACTCAGACGGATATTGTAAAGGACGATATCGACATTGCGATTGCTCACTCTTACAGTCCGCAGTCCTTTATGCAGAATATGATTGATATGGGCTACCGCTTCAACCGAGGAATTTTTAATGAGTACCCGTCAATCTTTGTGCCGGGCAGAAGCAAACCTATACGCTTAAAGTCCTTCGGCGAGGATTATACAAGGCAGAGGCTTTTAGAGAGAATCAACGCTAACCGTTATACACGTCCGCTGAAGATTAAGTTCTACTTTCCGATATACAGAATTTACGGAAAACGAAAACCGACTTGGGCAGACAGCTTATACACGCTGTTCGATACCTTGCTTACAATTCTTGAATTGATGCTGGCAAAGCCCGAGGAAAAGCAGGTTCCCATATCACCCGAGCTGAGATTCGAAATCCAAAAGCTCGATAAATATATTAAACAACAGGAGTTCCTGACAGTTTACAAAATTGAAACTGTTGAGGAACTCTCTTCTTTTGCAGATACCCTGCAGAACAGAATGGACAAGCTTCTCGAAAAAAGAAAACAGATAGATAACAAAATACGCCGTGCCGCAACTCCTGAAACCGAAACAGAGTACAAAGCTGAAAGAAGAAAGCTTTCAGGTCAGCTTGCAGTTATCCGTGAGGATATTGCAACGGCAAAGGACATCGAAAAAGAGTCATCAAGACTTGTTCGCATTCTCGAAAATGAGTATGCACTTGAAGTAAAACAGAAAATCAAAAACAGAGAAATGGAGAGATAAAAAATGAATAAAGTTAATAACATTCAGGGCTTAAGTTATGTAGGACCCGAGGACATTATACCTTTTGAAAATAATCCTTTTGAGGTACGTGATGATGAGGAAATGAAAAGCCTCATTGAGAGTATCAGAGAATACGGAATTCTGACACCACTGGTGGTCAGCCGTCAGGGTCGACGCGGTGATGTAATTCAGTTGGTGTCAGGTCACAGAAGACTACACGCTGCAAAAGAGCTCGGTCTTCAGGTAATCCCCGTATCCTATGTAACAATGACACCTACTGAAATTGCAATTGCTGTTGTAGACAGTAATCTGCAAAGAGAAAAGATACTGCCAAGTGAAAAAGCAAAAGCTTATCAATTGAAATTCGAAGCTATGCGACACCAAGGAAGAAGTTCGGGACAACTTGTCCCGAAGTCTGATGATAACAGGACAATGTCTGCTATTGGTGAAGATACAGGTGAAAGCTATAAAACAGTTCAGAGATATATCCGCCTTAATAATCTGCTCCCTGAGCTTTTGAAAATGGTTGACGAGGAGAGAATTGCTCTTACACCTGCGGTTGAGCTTTCCTATCTTACCGAGGATGAACAGAGGTGGCTTCTTGAAACCATTGAAACCGAGGAAGCAACTCCGTCGCTTTCGCAATCGCAGGAGATGAAAAACCTCTCTCAGGCAGGGATTCTTGATATGGACCAGATCTTTTCAATAATGGTAAAGCCAAAGGCAAATCAGAAAGAGGTTATAAAAATCAAGGTCGAGGCTGTCGATAAATATCTTAAAGGCTGTACTACTCCAAAAGAGCGTGAGGATTTTCTTCTCAGGGCTTGCGAGTATTACAGCCGTTTTTTACAGCGTCAGAGAAATAAAGACCGTGATGCACGCTAAGAAAGGGGGAATTCAATGTCAGACAACAAGGTAAATTATATTTGTGTCGGTTTTGACGATAAGGCAAAGTCAAGCGCCTGCAATAATATTGATTACAATCAGGTTGAAGTATCAAAGGAAATGCTTGATTCCTTTGCATCGGCGGTGGCTTCTGAAATAAAGGCATTTTATGAAAGTGAAGAAGGCAGAAATTACTATAATAAATGGATAGAACAGCATCCTCAGTATGCTTAAATATATCATCCCCGATATCGTTTTGGTATCGGGGAATTTCGCACATTGGACAATAAATATAAAAAGAAATAAAATGAAAACATCAATTAAGGAGGACTAAAATGAATGTTGTAATATACGCCCGTTTCTCTTGCAAAAGACAGACGGAGCAATCAATCGAAGGACAGCTGAAAATCTGTTACGATTATGCGGCGGCTCATAAATATAATGTTGTAGGTGAATATATAGACCGAGCGCAAAGCGGTACTTCTGACAACCGTACGGACTTTCAGCGTATGATTGCCGACAGTGAAAAACGCACCTTTGAGGGTGTGCTTGTTTATCAGCTTGACCGTTTTGCACGTAACAGATACGACAGCGCAATTTATAAGGCAAAGCTCAAAAAGAACGGTGTAAGGGTGTTCTCAGCTAAAGAAAACATTACCGAAGATGCATCGGGTATTCTCGTTGAAGGCTTGCTTGAAAGTATGGCTGAGTATTATTCCGTTGAGCTGGCGCAGAAGATAAACCGAGGTCTTGCACTCAATGCCGAAAAATGCCTTTCAAACGGAAGCAATCCGGGACTCGGCTACAAGGTAAACAAAAAGGACAGAACCTTTTATATTGACGAGGCTGAGGCAGAAATCGTAAGAGAAATCTATGAACGCTATGCACGAGGTGAGCCTAAAACTGAAATAATCAGGGACCTTAACAGAAGGCAGGTAAAAACCTCAATCGGAAATCCATTCAGCTTAACAAGCCTTACAAGGCTTCTCAGTAACAAACGCTATATCGGCTATTATTTATACAGCGGAAAGGAGACTCCCGGCGGTATGCCGAGAATCATCGAGGATGATTTATACTATCGGGTACAGGAAATTTTGGAAAGAAACAGACATGCACAGGCAAAAACAACAGGTGATGATGCCTATATTTTAACCACTAAGCTTTTCTGCGGACATTGCAAGGAAATGATGATTGGAGTCAGCGGAACAGGAAAATCAGGTATGATGTATTACTATTATGCCTGCAAGGGTGCACGGAAAAAGAACTGCAATAAGAAGTCAATCAATAAGCAGTTTATTGAAAACCTTGTTATCGACGAATGTCTTAAGCTTCTGACAGACGAAAGGATGCAGTATATTGCCAAAAAGGTTTCCGATGAGTGCAGCAGAAATCCCGACAATATGTCAATAAAATATCTGAAAAGCTCAATCAAGGAAATTGATGATGCTATCGAGAATATGTGGATATCCATTGAAAAAGGCGGAGATGCGATAACACTTACGGAACGAATAAACCGCCGTCAGGAGGAAAAGGAAAGGCTTGAGGCACGGCTTGCAGAAGAGCAGAACAAGAGAGTAATCCTCACCGAGGCTCAGGTGTTAGCCTTTCTCAACTATGTCTGTGAGCTCCCCGGTAACGATATGATGAAGAGAAGAGCCATCATAAATATCTTCGTTCATTCCATATATCTGTATGATGACCACCTTACTCTGATTATCAACGGTAGCAACAAGCCCGTCACCGTGGATGATATTCCGTTTGATGATATTGAAGCCGCCTTTAACGGTGAAAAGGCCGCTATGGAGCAATGTTCGCACTCTTCGGACATTGTTCCACCAAAAAGAAAAGTCGCACGAAAGTGTGACTTTTTCTTTTTGTATTATTCATTATTCATTACCCATCATTCATTATTCATTTGTTCTGTTGCGACTTTTCTTAATGAATAATGAAAAATGAATCCGCTTCGCTGATGAATAATGAATAATAAATGATAGTCGTCAAGCACTTCTTTGACGTTTAAATAATATACAGTTTGCATTTAAGAGGTTGTTGTGCTAAAATTATAACAAAGATTAGTTTCATAAATAGTTGTGGAAGTATAAAGGAGCGTATAATATGAAAATACCGAAGCCGGTTTTTAATAAAGAATGTCCTAAAAAATACAAAACGTTTTTTAGCCCAAATTCAGATGACGAATACAAAGCTAAGCATCCTTTGGCATATAAAATTATAGTTACGGTTGGTATTACTGTTTTATTGCTTCCGATGATTATTTATGTACTTGTATGTGGCAGTAAAAATGTAGAAAGTGGATGGCTGATGCTTGGGTTAGCAGGGTCATTTATAATAGGGATAGGCTTATTTAACATTGTTGCAGCTTGGCTTGGTCAATATTTGGGACATATGGTAACATTTGTCTGCCTTCTTGGCGGAGGTTCTCTGGTGGCTATAAGCAGTTTGCTTTTATTTAACAAAACACTATATAATTTATTTGATCAAGAAGTAGTTTCATTTTGCTTTGTTTCATTACTCTTTTTAATGATGCCTGCTATATATTATGTGCTTTTTCGTGCAAATGTCAGAAACTGGTTGATGATTTCGAAGCGAATGAGTAAAAGCAAAATAAAAAAATCAACAATCGGAAATAGAAATTATTGGTGGTATGAGCAGATACATAGAGAAAACGATATTGGAGGAATATATTATCTGAACAGAATTTTTACTGTTCTTTATCCTTTAACTTTCATCTTTACTTTGCTGACAGGTTTGATACGGGTTATGTCAATACCGATTTGTATAATGAGTATTGTTACATATTTGCTTATGGTTATAATGTGTATCTTTTCTAAAGTACAGAATAATATTGAAAATCACGGCAGAGTGATAGTTTTGTATGCAAGAAATTCAAATGATCGAATAGATTCAGTTGTATTTGATATATTTGAAATTATTTGGTGCTTGTTAATTGCATATTGCCATTTAAAAATAACATTGGATTTATGGGGATTTTGATTTGCCTCATTTTTAATTATAGACATGTAAAACTTCAGTTATTGAAAATTCATTTTCACTGTGATATAATCGTTTAAATGGTTAAAAAAGAAAAGAGGATTTATTATGAAGCTCAAAAAAATCATATGCATAGTTCTGTGTGTGCTGACAATTTTTTCAATGTTTTCATTCTGTACTTCTGCAGCTGAACTTGATGTTGACAAACTTAAAGAAAAATTCGTTTTCGGTAAAGGTCCGGAAACTGACGGCTACGCAATCGACTACCGTTATTATTCGCCCGTTAAAAAGAAAGATACTAAAAAGTATCCGCTTGTTATCTGGCTTCACGGTATGATGAACGGCAAAAGTGAAGGAGAGCAGCTTAATTATTCTGAAATTTCTCTGTGGGCAAGTAAGGATTATCAGAAACGTTTTAAAGGTACTAAGGGTGCGTTCATTATGGTTCCACGTTCTCTCGAGGAAGAGGGACTCTATTGGTCTGATGAGCTGATTTATCCTCTCAGAAAGGCAATTGATAAGTTTATTGCGAAAAATAAAAAGAATATTGATGTTACCCGTATATATATCGGCGGTTATTCAATGGGCGGCAAAATGACGTTGAAAATGGCTGTTGCCTATCCTGAAATGTTTGCCGCTATATTCCCTGTATGCCCTGCATGGGTGCCCGGTGAAAAAGCAGCAGC
>JAFOXT010000329.1 GCA_017425745.1 Clostridia bacterium
AGGTTGAGCCGATAGCACCCGTAAGGTACATACGTTTTTCTGTAATGCTTTTCCAAAGAGTTTTGCAGGCCTTGAAAAGATCCTTATCATCCTGCTCTGAAGCAAGGTGAGCCATAGCTGTGTAAAGGTAAACTGCTCTTACACTGTGGCCTACAGCGTCTTTCTGCTCTCTTACGGGCAGATAGCTCTGCTGATAATGCTTGTTTCTTCCGTCACCGCCCCAGACACTCCAGCTTCTGCTTTTAACTTCTTTGATGTAGAAATCGCTGTCCACACCTCGCACATCAATAAAATGCTTTGCAAGGGTAAGATATTTTTCCTTACCTGTAATTTCGTAAAGACGAAGAAGGGCAAGTTCAATTTCAGGGTGACCGGGATAGCCCGCTCTTTTATTTGTAATGAACTCGTCGTAAATGTGCTCCGCATTTTTTTCGCAGACTTGGAGGAGATTTCTGTTGCCTGTAGCTTCAAAATATGCACAGCCCGCCTCAATCATATGTCCTGAGCAATAAAGCTCGTGACCTTCAAGGAGGTTTGTCCACCTTTTATCCTTATCCTTGATTGTGTAGTAGGTGTTGAGATATCCGTCGGTATCCTGAGAAGAAGCAATAAGGCTGATAAGCTTGTCAGCCTTTTCCTGAAGCTCCTTGTCGGGTCTTACCGTAAGACTGTATGCAGCCGCTTCAAGCCACTTTGCAGCGTCACTGTCCTGAAAAACCATACCTCTGAAGCCTTCGGTGGGCTCTTTTCCCTGAAGCACGCGAGTGGCATCTTCAAAGTTTTTTATAACGTGGCTTTCAGTTGCACCTTCAACCTCGTCGCAAAGCACCTTATACTGATACGGAATAACTGTATCACTGATAAGATTCTGAAATTTTCCTATGAATGAATCGTCGGCCTTGTATGATTTTACATCTGTTAATAATAATTCGTTCAACATCTGCACCTTCTTTTACATTAAAGTTTATTAAATTATAGCAGAAAAACAAGAACTTGCCTATAAACGAGCTATCTCTTTACAAAATATTCATATACTTTTGGTATACTATAATGAATTTTTATGTGCGTAAATCAGCGATATTTCTAAAAAATGAAGAGAGATTAAACAACGGAGGAAACAGCAGTGATAAGACTACTCAAACGACTGAAAGAAATTAAGGGCACAGCCATTCTTTCTACACTTTTCGCAATTCTCGCTCAGGCGGGCGGACTTGTTTTACCCCTTCTTATGTCCGATATTATCAATAACGGCATAATGAACGGTGATGTTGATTACATTAAACGAATGGGAATTATTATGATGTTAATTTCTGCAGTAAGCGTTGTAATCAGCATTTTTAACAGCTTTTTTTCAAGTAAAACAGCGTCACTTTTCAGCAAGTCCCTCAGAAAAAGCCTTTTTGTAAAGGTTGAAACTCTCGCTAAGGGAGATATTGAAAAAATCGGCACACCCTCACTTATTACCCGCTGCACAAATGACGTAAGAATTGTGCAGGATTTTGTGCTTCAGGGCCTTAGAATGATTATCAGTGCACCCATTATGCTTGTGGGTGGCGTTATTATGACCTTTATACTCAATGCCCGTCTTGCTTTGATTATTTTTGCTCTTATTCCTCTTATTGCAATTATTGCAGGTGTTGTTATCAAAACCGTAATTCCCATGTTCAGAAAAAGACAGAAGATGCTTGACGGCATCAACCGCTTCATAAGAGAAAAGCTCAGCGGTATAAGAGTTATCAGAGCCTTTAATAAGCAGGAATTTGAGGACGCAAAATTTGAAGTCAAGAATATGGATTTCTCAGCTCTTACCCTCAAGTTCAACAGAATTATGTCTGTGCTTATTCCTATTGCAACACTTCTTCTTATCTGCGGTCTTGAGCTTCTTGTTATGCTTTCAACTAAGAATCTTGATA
>JAFOXT010000041.1 GCA_017425745.1 Clostridia bacterium
AAAAGCCTGCACCTCAGCCAAAGATACAAAACGGCTACTACAGTGAAATGAACAAGCCTCAGCTGAATTTTGATAAAAAGACTCCCGCATCGTATACTCTTGAAACGCCATCGGGCGCTAAAACAAGACGCGCAGCAAGACCTATGGTGGTCAACAAGGATACGGGCGAAACCTATCTTCTTCACGGCAATCAGGTAATTGCCGGCACCGCTCCGAGAAGCCATATCAGACTTAAAAGTGCAGAATGCTCAAAGAAGCACGCCGCTTTTGTGCTTTATGAAGACGGCTGGGCAATTGAAGACCTCGGCAGTGCAAAGGGCACAAAGCTTAACGGCAAAAAAGTTACATCGCCTCAGCTTCTTTTTGACGGTGACGTAATCTCACTTGCTGACGAAAGACTTTACTACAAAAAAGGCTAATGCCTTTTTTGTAAGTTTGGAGTGTGAAGAGTGGAGTGTGGAGTTGCGGTCGCAACTTTATACTCATCAAAAAATCAAGTAATACTCTGCGAAGTTAATTAAAACAACGAGGGTAAAGAGTAGATTTTATCCGCTTCAACATATTTCAATGAATAAAACTCTACCCGCCGACTTTATCTTTCTGATTTGGCGGTTTGAGCATAAAAACTAAGAAGTTAATTAAAACGGATACAATCGGAGCGAAGCGACCCTTAACTCCACACTCCACTCTCCACACTTCACACTATTAGAAAGGAGATTTTATCTTGGCAACTAAAAATAAACTTACAGTGCGTGACAAGGCACGAAGAAAATATAAATATGTTGACAGAAGCCTTATTCTTTTTCTGCTAACATCCTTTCAGGTAATCACCTTTACCCCCGTTATTTTTAACGGCGGCGAGGTTAACTTTATGGTGGCTGCTCTGCTTTTGGGATACATTCTTTTTGAGTGGCTTTATGTGGCAATTACCAACGCAATTACAAAACGAATAAACTTTGAGCTTGAGCTGATTGCCTTTTTCCTTTCAGGCATAGGGCTTTGTGTAACCGCCTCTGTTGAGGGCTTTGAAGCAATGTTCAAGCAGCTCATCACCGTGCTGTGCGGTGTAATTATCTACACCACCCTCTTGTGGTTTCTCAAAGATGTTAAAAGAGTTATGGCAGTAAGAACTCCCCTTGCAGTTTTTTCTCTTATATTCCTTGCAGGCTCTTTTGTGTTCATCAGACAGTTTGTAGGTGCAATCAACGGCGCTTATAACTGGGTAGTAATCAAAGGTGTTTCTGTTCAGCCGTCGGAATTTGTAAAAATTGCATTCATTTTTGTGGGTGCTGCTTCTCTCGATAAGCTTCTCACAGCAAAGAATATCTATATGTATATTCTCTTTGCTATGGGCTGTATAGGTGTACTTTTCCTTATGAAGGATTTCGGTACCGCCCTCATTTTCTTCTTCACCTTTATTGTTATTTCATTTATGCGCTCAGGTGATATAAGAACTATTCTTTTCCTTTGCGTTGCAGCGGTTATCGGTGCTTTCCTGATTATCTATTTCAGACCTCACGTAACTGCCCGTTTCGAGGTTTACCGTCACGTATGGGAAGAAATTTACGGCAGAGGCTATCAGCAGACACGAGTGCTTATCTATGCAGTCAGCGGCGGCGTTTTCGGTCTTGGTATCGGTAACGGTGCTCTCAGAAATGTCTACGCTTCAACAACTGACCTTGTGTTCGGTCTTATCTGTGAGGAGTTCGGAATTCTCACCGCACTTATTATTGTAATCGCCTTTGCCTGCATTGCAATTTACGCACTTCTCTGCTCAAGAAGTGCTCCTTCATCCTTTTATTCAATTGCTGCCTGCAGTGCATCGGCAATGCTGCTTTTCCAGATTTGCCTCAACATTTTCGGCATTACGGATATTCTTCCCTTGACAGGTGTTACCCTGCCCTTCATCAGTCAGGGCGGTTCGAGTATGATAAGCTGTTGGGCACTTTTCGCTTTTATAAAAGCTTCAGATGTAAGAGCTTATCCGAAAATTTACAGAATTGTTTAAAGGAGGAGAATTATGAGAACAGCCACACGAAGAACATATATTGTAATTCTTCTCATTATCGCCTTTTTCTGCGGTCTTGGTTTTATGATGTATTCCTTTATAACCGAGGGCGACGTGTGGGTTGCTAACAGAGC
>JAFOXT010000330.1 GCA_017425745.1 Clostridia bacterium
CTTGCAGAAATGGGCGAAGGCTGTTATATTGAGCCACCCTTTTATTCAAACTGGGGCGGCCATCACGTACACTTCGGCGATAATGTTTATGCCAACTTCGGACTTACTATGGTTGACGACACACACATTTATGTAGGCGACTGCACAATGTTCGGTCCCCACTGTGTAATTGCAACTGCAGGCCACCCAATTGACCCTGAGCTCAGAAGTGAAGCTTATCAGTTCAATATGCCTGTACATATCGGCAAAAACTGCTGGCTTGGTGCCGGTGTGCGTGTAATGCCCGGTGTTACAATCGGTGACAATTCAGTTATCGGTGCAGGAAGTGTAGTAACCAAAGATATACCTGCCAATGTTGTTGCAGTTGGTGTTCCCTGCAAGGTACTCAGAGAAATCAATGAACACGATAAGGAATATTACTTCAAGGACAGAAAAATCGACTATTCTGCACTTAAATAAAAAGCTGTTAATATTGTCAGCAGATGTTACTTTGCAGACAAAAGGCTTAAAATCATATTGCAAACGCACAAAGCCCGTTGCTTTGTGCGTTTATTGTTAGGCTGAAAAGCGCTTTTTTGAGTTTCTGGTACATAATTCGACAAAAAAGCACTTGATTTTTACAAAATTCTGTGATATTATTTCACCAACGACAATGTGTATAATATTAACAGGAGTGCGAGAATAATGTCAGATATCATTACTTTCACCGATAAAATATACGAAAATAAAATTGAATTAAATTCACATAATTCAGATCGTACAATTCACGAGCTTGAAAATATGGTTACGGATATTATGATTGAAATAGGCGTACCTGCCCACGTCAAGGGTTATTGCTACCTTCGCACAGCTATTATGCTTACAGTACAACGCCCTGATCTGATTTATGCAATGACCAAGGAGCTTTATCCGGCTATCGGTGACATCTATCTTACAACTGCACAAAGAGTTGAAAGAGCCATCAGACATGCAATTGAGCTTGCCTGGGACAACGGAGATATGGAAATACTCGCCCGCTACTTCAGTTACCGTATAAGGAAAAGCTCAGACAAGCCAACAAATTCTGAATTCATCGCAACTCTCAGTGATAAAATAAGAGTAAGCAGAAATCTTCAATGATAATCTGACGCAAAGAAAAAATCCATCGGATAATCCGATGGATTTTTTTAGTTTTACCAATGGTTTGCTCCACAGTCACAGTTTCTGTTAATCTTGAAAAGCTTCCAGAAGAAGTTAATAATTCTGAAGAGAAGTTTTTCAAAGAATGAATCACCGTGGCAGAAGCAGCTGCAGTGACCTGTAGGATTCATAGGACGGCTGCACAAGTCGCAGTTTCCGTTATGGTTATCATCCTTATGACCTGTTGCAGGAAGCACTGTTGAGTCTGTTCTCTTGTTACATACAACACAATATGTATAATCGGTGTAACCGTCGTTGAGACAAGTAGCAGCCTTACCTTCAACAACTACAAGGGTATGCATACCGTAAACAGGCTTGCCGTTTTCGTCTTTAGCAGGTTTTGATTCCTGAGCAAGACAGCCCTCAACGATACATTCTCTTGTCATTGTAGCAACTTCTGTACAGCTTATTTCAACGAGCTGCCAGTTACTGTAGGTATGAGGAATCATTTCGGTGAAATCGGCTCTGAAGCCGTATGAACAAACTGTACAGCTGTATAATGTGTAGCCTTCTGAATGGCAGGTAGCCTCAACTGTTTTTGTTGTAAATGTACAAGCTTCAGTTGAAAGGATTTCTCCGCAAGCTGTACACTTCAGTGAGTGAGTGCTGAGCTTATCACCGTTTGAATTATCAACAATGTATTCTGTGCTTGTATGCTTACATTCACCGTCGTCCGGATTAAGAAGTGAACCGTTGTTGATGCCTTCAATAATCTGGTTAAGTCTTGTTGTTGCATCATTAACTGTTTTCTGATCTTCTCTTGCATTTGCTGTAGGATCAGCTTTAAGAGTATTGATTGCATTCTTAAGAACTGTCACTTCATCAAGGATTTCAGTCTTAACATTTGCAAGCTCTTCTGCTGTGAATTCATTAAATGTTTCCTCGGCTACATCCCATTCTGTATAATCAGGAGCTGTAGCTGTGCCGTTGGCAATTGAATCAAGAATTTCATCAAGCTGATCTTCAAGTGCTTTAACGTCATCCTGATCATCCTTAGCGTTTGCTTCGGGTTCGGTCTTATCCTTGATTTTCTGAAGTTCTTCTTCGATATCCTTGATCTTGTCCTGTGTATCCTTGTTAAGATTATCGTTGCCCTTTGCTTCGGTGATCTTGTTTTCTACAGCTGAGTAGTCAGGATCGCGAAGTGAACCGTCTTTGATACCATTGATAATTGTGTCAAGCTGAGTCTTGGCATTATCAACTGTACCCTGATCTTCAATCTTTGTTGCGGTTTCGTCTTCCCTTACGCCTTCTACTATGGTGTCAAGAGCATTAACCTTACCGGCAACATCGTCCTTAATCTTATCGCCATACTGTGTAACAAGATCTTCATACTCGTCATGAGCATCATCATACCCATTGAAATTAGGCTTTTCACTGAGAATGCCGTTAATTTCAGTTATGATTTCGTTAAGTCTTGTTGTTGCATTATTGATAGTAGCCTGATCTTCTTTTGCGTTTGCTGTAGGATCATCCTTAAGAGCATCAATTGTGTTCTTAAGTCCTGTTGCTTCATTGATAAGAGTTTCACTTATGTTTGTCTTATCAAGTGCATCATATGTGCCTTCAGCTGCATCCCAATTTGTATAGTCGGGAGCTTTTGCTGTACCATTTGTGATACTTTCAAGAATTTTATCAAGCTGACCTTCAAGTGCGTCTACTGCAGGCTGATCGTCTTTTGCGTTTGCTTCGGGTTCGGTCTTGCCCTTGATCGCTGCAAGAGCATTCTCGATTGCATCAATCTTACTCTGGGTATCCTGATTAAGACCTGTAGCATTGTTTGCTTCAGCGATCTTATCTTCTACATCCTTATAATCAGGATCGCGAAGTGAACCATCATTGATGCCTGCGATTATCTGGTTAAGTCTTGCTGTTGCATCGTTGATATCTTTCTGGGTTGCTGTTGTCTGTGTGAGACCTTCAGTCTTCTGAAGCTTATCGATATCTTCCTTAAGTTTGTTTGCTTCAGTAATGATTTCTGCCTTAACATTTGTCTTATCAAGAGCATCATATGCTGTTTCTGCTTTTTCCCAAGCTTCGTAGTCAGGTTTGAGAGCTGAACCGTCAGCAATTGCACCATTAACCTCGACAACTATACCATTAAGTTCTGCTACAAGAGCATCAATTACATTCTGACCGCCTTCAATTTTCTTACCGTCAACTGTTGTTGCATCAGCAGGAAGATTTTTATCAAGTGCTTCAGCCTTAGCAAGTGCATCAGCAATCGCATTTGCGGCTTCTGCAGTAAGGTTTTCTGTATTTGCAAGGTTCTGAAGCTGACCAACTACTGTGTTGAAAGCATCATAATCTGCAAGCTTAACCTTTGTTGTCTGAGTCGCACCGCAAACACCGCAAGTTTCTGTGTATTCACCCTGTTCTGTTGCTGTGGGTTTCTTTGTAAGAACAGGTTCGCCCCATGTGTGGTTACCGGCTGCACAGTTTCCGTACTTAGCATTGATTTCTACAATCTTTGCTGTTGCTTCGTCAAGAATATCCTGACCGTCAGCTTCTGATGTGTTTCCAGTGATATTTGCATCTGTTACTGACTTCATTGCTTCAGCAACAGCATTCTTATCAGCTTCTGACATCTTGTCTTTAAGACTTTCATATGCGTTTACTGCTGCGTTGTATTCAGTTAAGTTA
>JAFOXT010000331.1 GCA_017425745.1 Clostridia bacterium
ATTAATTTTTGGAAAGGTCGTATTTCCGTGATTAAAGACATTACTAAAAAAGATAAATCAGAGCTTACATTCAGAGAAAAGGCTATTATCAACGTTTATGATATGGCTTCGGTTCTTACGGTTGCTCTTGTTACAATTATGCTCATTTTCACCTTTGTTTTCCGAATTGTAGGTGTTGTGGGCTCTTCAATGGTGCCTACTCTCCACGACGGTGACTGGCTTATGGTTTCTGCTTATGACAGAGAGCCTCAGTACGGTCAGGTTGTTATTGTAACCCAGCCTAACTGGTTCAACGAGCCTATTGTAAAAAGAATTATCGCAACTGAAAATCAGACAGTTGATATTGATTTCACTTCAGGTAAGGTATATGTTGACGGTGAGCTTCTTGACGAGCCGTATATCAACAACCCCACAACAAACAGCGAGGGTGTACAGTTTCCTGTAACAGTGCCCGAGGGTCACGTTTTTGTAATGGGTGATAACCGTCAGGGCTCAACCGACAGCAGAAGTACAATGATTGGTTTTATTGATGAAAACTATATCTTAGGTGTTGTAAAATACAGAGTTGTCAATATCGATGATGAAAGCGGTGAAATAAGCCGTATCGATTTTGAAAATATGAAAGTGAATTAATTTTTGGAAAGGTCGTATTTCCGTGATTAAAGACATTACTAAAAAAGATAAATCAGAGCTTACATTCAGAGAAAAGGCTATTATCAACGTTTATGATATGGCTTCTGTTCTCACTGTTGCTCTCGTTACAATTATGCTCATTTTTACCTTCGTTTTCCGTATTGTAGGTGTTGTGGGCTCATCAATGGTGCCTACTCTCCATGACGGCGACTGGCTTATGGTTTCTGCTTACGACAGCAATCCCGAGTACGGTCAGGTTGTAATTGTAACTCAGCCTAACTGGTTCAACGAGCCTATTGTAAAAAGAATTATTGCAACAGAAAATCAGACAGTGGACATTAACTTTTCAACAGGTGACGTATATGTTGACGGTGTGCTTCTTGACGAGCCCTATATCAACAACCCCACAACAAACAACGAGGGTGTACAGTTCCCTGTAACAGTGCCTGAGGGTCACGTTTTTGTAATGGGTGACAACCGTCAGGGCTCAACCGACAGCCGCAGCGACAAAATCGGCTTTATTGACGAAAACTACATTCTCGGTGTAGTTAAGTATCGCATGTTCGCAGGCGACGAATACGGAAGAGTTAAGCTTAACTCTTTCTCAGACTGGAAAGTAGTATAAATAATCAGCAGACCGCTTCACAATTTAATGTGGGGCGGCTTTTTAAAAGTGTGGAGTGTGAAGAGTGGAGTGTGGAGTTGAGGGTCACTTCGTTCCGATTATTAAAAGCAAAATGCAGAATGCAAAGTGAGCCCCTTCCGATTGCTTCGCAATCACCTTCCCCTGAAGGGGACGGCATTGAGGCTCCCTCTTCAGGGGGAGCTGTCAAAATCGAAGATTTTGACTGAGGGGGCTTACCACAACCCACTTAAATGCAAAATTACTGACGAAGCATTTAAAGTGTGGAGTGTGAAGAGTGGAGTGTGGAGTTGTGGGTCACTTCGTTCCGATTATATACTGACAAAAAAGGCAGATGACATCTCCGGCGGTCTGAACCGCCACACTAATAATTACAAACAAGGAGGAATAAAAATGGCTGATGCTCAGAAACAGATTGTGCAGTGGTTTCCCGGTCATATGGCAAAAACAAGACGTCTTATCAAAGAGAGTCTTCCTATGGTTGATGCCGTAACGGAGCTTCTTGATGCACGTATTCCTTATTCAAGCCGTAATCCCGAGCTTGACGAGCTTACACAGAAAAAGCCCAGAATTGTACTTCTCAACAAGTGCGATATGGCTGACGATAACATAACAAGACAGTGGGTTGAGTATTTCAAAAGCAAGGGTCAGTATGCTCTTCCCGTTGACTGCCGTACAGGCAAGGGTCTTAACAAATACGGTGAGCTTGTACGCGAGGTGCTTAAGGAAACCATTCAGAAAAACGAGGAACGCGGAATGCCCGGTAAGGCTCTCAGAATGATGGTTGTGGGCATTCCCAACACAGGCAAAAGCTCATTCATAAACAGAATGGCAGGCAAAAACAGAGCTAAGGTTGCCGACAAGCCCGGTGTAACAAGGCAGAATCAGTGGTTTGCAATCGGCTCAGGCATTGAGCTTCTGGACACTCCCGGTGTTCTGTGGCCTAAATTTGACGACCCAAAGGTGGGCGACAGACTTGCATTCATCGGTTCGGTAAAGAACGAAGTGCTTGACAGCGAAACAATGGCAGTGCGTCTTATTGAGGTGCTTGTTGACGGTTACGAGGACAAGCTGACAGGCAGATACAAGCTGAAGAATATACCTGACGTACACTCGGTTATGCCTTGGGAAATTCTCGAGGAAATCGGCAGAGAAAGAGGTATGCTCATCAAAGGTGGCGAGGTCAACACCGAAAGAGCATCGGTTATGCTTCTTGAGGAATACCGCAGCGGCAAGATGGGTAAGATTTCGTTTGAAAGACCACTTAAGTAAATGCAAAATGCAAAATTGCTGACGAAGCATTTAAAGTGTGGAGTGTGAAGAGTGGAGTGTGGAGTTGTGGGTCACTTCGTTCCGATTATATACTGGCGAAAACGGTAAAATACATCTTCGTAGGGGCGGCCATTGGCCGTCCGTCTAACCACCATAAACAACATTCAATGCAGAATGCAAAATGAGCCCCTTCCGTCACACTTTGTGTGCCACCTTCCCCGAAGGGGACGGCAATGCAAAATGCAAAATTGCGCTTAAAATTCTACAAATAATAAAACGAACTCCCGCCAATTAAGGTGGGAGTTTTACTGTTTGTTGAGCTTTTACAATTGATATGATTGTTGAGGGTATCGTCAGTTACAATCGGAGCGTAGCTCCCCACATTTCAACTTTCAACTTTAAAATAAGGCTTCCGCCTTTTTTACCGTTTCGCCTCAAATTTACCCTTAAGCTCCTCAAGCACTCTCTTCTCAATTCTTGAAACATACGACCTTGAAATGCCCATTTCGGCTGCGATTTCACGTTGTGTAAGCTCCTTCTGATTGTATAGTCCGTACCGTTTGATAATAATTTCCCTGTCACGGTCATCGGCAATTTCTTCGACGTACTTATACAGTGCCTGAGTTTTGTTTTTCAGGTCAATATCGTCGCTGATGGTATCATCACAGTAAATTGTGTCGATTATAGTCAGTGGATTTCCCTCGCTGTCAACATCAATAGGCTCGTTTACAGAAATATTATTTGCATCCTTTTTCTTACCTCTGAAGTGCATCAGGATTTCGTTCTCCACACACCGTGCAGCATAGGTTGCGAGTCTTACACCTTTATCACAATCAAAGCTGTCGATAGCCTTAATAAGCCCGATTGTGCCTATGGAAACTAAATCTTCCTGCTCGTCGTAATTGGCGTAGTACTTTTTGATAATGTGCGACACAAGCCTCAGGTTGTGCTCAATAAGAGTGGTTCTTGCCTCACTGTCGCCGTTTTTCATTCTTATGAGCAGTTCTTTCTCTTTGGCGGATGAAAGGGGCCTTGGGAAGGAATTAAGGCTTTTCAGGTGCAGGGCAAAGAAGGTCAGGTTCTGTAAGATGAGTTGGATGAGATGGTACATTATATCACTCCTTGAGTTGTTGTTTGTGGTAAAGTATACTGAAATAATATCACTGTTATGATTTGCCGTATTGAGTTTTAATTTTACTTGGTTAAATTGCTAAAATTAAGTTGAAATAATTATATATTTTGTCAAATTGTAATTTTCAGAATTTGTGCTATAATTGTTCTGTTAAAAATGTTTAAGGGGATGTTTATATGAAAATACTCAAAAAAATGCTGGCAGTATTTTTAGTGATAATTATGCTGCTTTCACCGACTTCCATAAATTTAAAAAAGGATATTTTTGTTAATGCGGTGCAATTCCATGAGGGGAATACAATAATATTCGGATCGTACCCTCAAAGTGAAGTTAAAGACCGTGATTTGATAACAACGCTTAACTATCTTGCTCCTTCTTGGTATGAGTGGACAAGTTATTGCTATTATTCTGGTGATGGAAGTATTGGTTCAATGATTCAAGGTGATTGGATGCGTTACGTCGATATTGAATACAGCAATGAAAAGTATAGAGGAGTAATGTTTACTGAATACAGACCTTATTATACATACAAAACATCAACAATTACATATCAGGATGATAATGGATATAATACTGATACTATTTATTGGTTTAAGTTCGAGCCATTAGAATGGATTTTTCTCGATACGATGTCTGCTTTGGTTATGTGTAAAACAATTGTTGATGCTCAGCCTTATTGTAATACAAT
>JAFOXT010000042.1 GCA_017425745.1 Clostridia bacterium
CAACGCAGGTATGACACCAATGAAAAAATACTTTACAGGTGAGGTAACACCTCCTAAAAAGCGTGTTACAACTTGCCAGAAATGTATCCGTACACCTGATATTGAGAATGTTGGTAAAACTGCAAGACACGGAACATATTTTGAGATGCTCGGTAACTTCTCATTCGGTGATTATTTCAAACACGAAGCAACTGCATGGGCATGGGAATTCTTTACAAAAGTTCTCGAAATTCCTGAAGATTTACTTTATGTCAGTGTTTATCTTGAAGATGATGAGGCTTATGACATCTGGACTAAAGAAGTAGGTGTTGACCCATCACATATGGTTCGTTTCGGTAAGGAAGATAACTTCTGGGAGCATGGTGCTGGCCCTTGCGGTCCTTGTTCAGAAATTTACTTTGACCGTGGTGCTGATAAAGGTTGTGGCAGTCCTGACTGTAAAGTAGGTTGCGAATGTGACAGATTTATTGAAGTATGGAACCTTGTTTTCACACAATTTGAAAATGACGGTAACAACAACTATACTCGTCTTGCAAAGCCTAATATTGATACAGGTATGGGTCTTGAAAGACTTGCTTGTATTATGCAAGATGTTGACAATCTTTTCGAGGTTGACACAGTTCAGAATATTATGAAGCATATTATTGATATTTCAGGTATTGACTATCATAAAGATGCTAAAAAGGACATTTCACTTCGAGTTATTACTGACCATATTCGTAGTACAACATTTATGGTTTCGGATGGTGTTCTTCCATCAAACTCAGGTCGTGGTTATGTTCTTCGTAGACTTCTTCGCCGCGCTGCTCGTCATGGTCGTCTTATCGGTATCGATAGACCATTCCTCGCTGAAGTTTGCGAAACAGTAATCAAAGAAAATGCAAATGCATATCCAAACCTTGTTGAAAAGCAGGATTATATCAAGAAAGTTATTGCAATGGAAGAAGAAAGCTTCTATAAGACAATTGACTCTGGTCTTGGTCTTCTTAATGAAATGATGGCAAATTCAAAAGACGGTGTTCTTTCAGGTGAAGATGCTTTCAAACTTCAGGATACATTCGGCTTCCCAATTGACCTTACAAAGGAAATCGTTGCTGAAAATAATATGACAGTTGATGAGGACGCTTTCAAGAAATATGTTGAAGAAGCAAGAATGAAAGCAAAGAGTGTTAAGCGTGACGGTGCTGAAACTGACTGGAGAAACTCAGGCATTTCACTTAAGGATATTTCATCAACAGAATTCACAGGCTACACTGACAACAACACAGAAGCTACTGTTCTTGCAATTGTAGCTGACGGCGAAAGAAAAGATATTATCGAAGACGGCACAGCTGCTACACTTGTTCTTGACAGAACATCTTTCTATGCAGAAAGCGGCGGTCAGGTAGGCGACTGTGGTGCAATCACAATCGGTGACAGCACTTTTGAAGTATCAAAGACAACAAAGGATGCTGACGGCGTTATTCTTCACCACGGTGTGCTTTCAGGCGATTCAGTAAAGGTAGGCGACAAGGCTGTTACTTCTTACTGTGAAAAGGCTCGCGCTGCAACAATGAAGAACCACACTGCAGCTCATCTTCTTCAGGCAGCCCTCAGAGAAATTCTCGGCTCACACGTTGAACAGGCAGGTCAGCTTGTTGATAAAGATGTTGTACGTTTTGACTTCGTTCACTTCTCAGCACTTACTGATGAAGAGCTTATGAAGGTTGAAAACAGAGTTAACGAAATCATTATGGACGCAGTAGCTGTTGATAACAGAGAAATGCCTATTGACGAAGCAAGAAAGCTTGGCGCAATGGCTCTCTTCTCAGAAAAGTACGGCGATGTTGTACGCGTTGTAAAAGCAGGTGATTTCTCAATCGAGCTTTGCGGCGGTACACACGCAAAGAACACCGGTAACCTCGGTATGTTCAAAATCGTTTCAGAAACCTCTGTAGCATCAGGTGTAAGAAGAATCGAAGCTGTAACCGGCTTCAACGCTATCTCCTTTGTAAAGGGCAATATTGACACAATTACAGATGTTGCTGCAGCACTTAAGATTTCTAACGTTAAGGAAATAGTAAGCCGTGCAGGTGCAATTATGGCTGACCTCAAGGCTAAGGAAAAGGAAATTGAAAAGCTTTCAGGTGTAATTGCTAACATCAAGACTCAGTCAATGCTTGAAAACGCTGCTGAAGTAGGCTCACTCAAGGTTGTAACTGCTTTCCTTGAAGATACAACTGTTGACGAGCTCCGTAAGATGTGCGACCTTGTTAAGAGCAAGGGCGAAAACTATGTGGGTGTAATTGCAGGCGTTCAGAAAGCAAAGGGCACAGGTAATATCTGCGTATGCTGCGGTAAGGACGCCATATCAGCAGGCGCACACAGCGGTAACATTGCAAGAGAGGTTGCTAAGCTTGCAGGCGGTAGTGGTGGCGGTAAGCCCGACAGTGCTATGGCAGGTGCAAAGGATATTGCAGCACTTCCCGAAGCAGTTAAGAAAGCAACCGAAATTGTAGCAGCTATGCTTAAATAAAGAGGTGATAAAGATGAAAAAAGCGGCAAGCACTGTTTTTGCAGCACTGCTTCTTGTTTTCAGTCTTACCTTTACCTCGGAAGCTTATGAATCAGTGAATTATGATGAAATTTCATTCATCATTGATGACAACTGTACTCTGATGCTCGATGACGCTACAGGTACGGCGTGGCTTTCTGAGGACGAAAAAACTGAAGTAAAATTCAGTGCTTATCAGAATCTTGATGCTATCGACTTTGAATACTGCAGCTACGATGAAGCAGAAATGTTTTATTTTAATAATTCAGATGCAGAAGAGCTTGAAATTCTTTACGCTAATAGCCGCTTGCTTAATTACTCTCAGGGTGTAGAGCTTGGTGGCAATAAAGTTTCTTACGGCGAAAAGAAGCCCTTTGTAGTATTCCTTGTATCAACAGAAAGTTATGTTTACTGTTTTGAGTTTCTTATCTATGACGGAGAAGCAACTGATTACAACGAGTTTATTGAAGGAATAATAAGTTCAATCGAGCTTACTCCTGATGAAGCACCGATTGAGTATTATTCAGATGACGATTTTTTAACTGTTGTTCCGGCTGTTATAAGTTTTGTAGTTATTTTCGGCTTGTTTTCAATTATCAAAGGCTTCAACGGCAAGGCTAAAGGTACCGTTATGGTTGATATTGAAGAGTTTTTCGATGGCTTCTCGGAAATAACAGATAAGCTTAAAGCATCAAAGCTTAAAATAACTGTTCCGAAATTTGAGCTTAACGGCAAAAAAGTCAATGCTTTCAATAAGAAGTATACTGTTGGAAGCAACGATAACAATTTTGCACAGAAGGAGCTTGAAAGAGAACGCAAAGAACGTCAGAATATGTTTAAATAAAAAGGAGAAATTACTATGGATTGTATTTTTTGTAAAATAGCTAATGGTGAAATCCCTGCGACTAAGGTTTATGAAGACGATACAGTTGTAGCCTTCAACGACCTTGAACCTCAGGCACCTACACACATTCTCATCATCCCTAAAATGCACATTTGCTGTGCTGATGAAATCAACGAGAGCAACAGTGCAGTTGTGGCTCACATTTTTGAGGTTGCAGCTAAAATTGCAAAAGAACAGGGACTTACAAACGGCTACCGTATTGTAAATAACTGCGGTGCAGATGGCGGACAGACCGTAAAGCACCTTCATTTCCACCTTATGGGCGGCAGACAGTTCGGTTGGCCTGCAGGTTAAAAAAGCACCGAAAGGTGCTTTTTTAGTTAAATTCGGCAAAGCCGAGCTAAATTGAACTTCGTTCAGCTAAATTCCCAAGGGAGCTAAATTGACCTGCGGTCAGCTGAAAGCCGAATTTAATTTAGCTTTGCTATAGGCAAAATTTAGCTGCGAGCAAAAGCGAGCTATTTAGCTGTGAGCCATAGCGAACAATTTAGCCTCTAATATTAATCTAAATATTTACCTTGCAACTCTCCTCAATCTATGATAAAATATCTAAGTTAAACCTAATGAAAGGTGGTGCAGTAATGGCAGAGCTCAACGAAAAAGAGCTTAAAGCTCACATAAAGGCCGAGGAGCCCTATCCCGTTTATCTTGTTTGCGGTGACGAGGATTACCTTAAAAAGTTCTATACCGACAGTCTTGTGGCTAAAGTAGTGCCGCCCGAGCTTGAAAGCTTTAACTTTGACCGTTTTGAGGGCAAAAACCTTGATTTACGCGATGTTTTCGACAGAGCAGAGATGATGCCTATGATGGCTGAAAGACGCTGTATTGTGGTCGAAAACTGCAAATTAGAGAGTATGAATGAAAACGACTTTGAGCTTCTCTCGTCTTACTGTAACAATCCTTCTGATTTTTCCACTGTAATCTTTCACCAGAAGAACGCTGATTTTTCTCTTGTTAAAGCTAAAAAAGCAGCTTCGGTAATTTCTAAAATCGGTGCAGTGTGTCTTCTTAACAAAAGACAGGGCGCCGACCTTATAAAGCCGCTTGTTTCTTCTGCAAAAAAGCAGAATTGTGTCCTTACAACTCAGATGGCAAACTATCTTGTTTCTGTTGTTGGTGACGATTTCAACACCCTTATAAATGAGCTTTCAAAGGTTTGTCACTACTGTGGTGAGGGTGAAATTACCAAAAAGCACATTGACGATGTTGCGGTAAAAACCGATGATGCAAAGATTTATTATCTTACAAAGGCTCTTATCAGCGGTGATTTTGACAAGGCATTCGAGGTGCTTCATATTCTTTTCAGACAGAAAATTGAGCCCGAGTATATTCTCGGCACACTTGTCAGCACCTATGTTGATATGTACAGAGCAAAAATATCCGTAACAAACGGAGAGAGAGCTGAAGCATTAAGCGAGCCCTTCAAATACGGAAAAATGGAATTCAGGCTTTCTAACGGCGCAAGAGATGCATCAAAAATGACAGTTGAAACTCTTCGCCGATGCCTTGATGTACTGTCTGAAGCCGATATGAAGCTGAAAAACGGCAGAGATTTACCTATGGTTGTTCTTGAACAGCTTATGGTCAGACTTTTCCTTATCAGAAGCGGTGAAAGAGTATGATTAAGCTTAGTAAGCCCATAATTGTTGAGGGTAAATATGACATAATCAAGCTGTCCAATCTTATTGACGGACTTATTATAAAAACCGACGGCTTCGGTATTTTTAAGGATAAAGAAAAGCAGAAGCTTATAAGAAGACTTGCAGGGGAGACGGGTATAATTGTTCTGACCGACAGTGATTCTGCAGGCTTTATCATAAGAAACTTCCTTACTTCTTCATTACCTGCCGATAAAATAACCCATGTATATATTCCCGACATCTTCGGCAAAGAAAAACGCAAAACCGAAGGTGGAAAAGAGGGAAAGCTTGGCGTTGAGGGTATGACAGAAGAAATTCTTCTGGAAGCTTTCAGAAAAGCCGGTGTAGTTGGTGAAACAACAACGGAAAAACGACGACTTATTACTAATATTGACCTTTATGAATATGGCTTTTCGGGCAGACCCAACAGTCAGGAGAAACGTAAAAAGCTTCTCAAAAGGCTGTCGCTTCCCGAAAGACTTTCAACCTCATCTCTTGTAAAAATTCTCAACACATTCGTTACATACGAAGAGTTTGTAAAGGAGGCAGAACAATGCGAATAGGCCACGGATACGATGTACATAAATTAGTGGAAGGCAGAAAGCTCATCCTCGGTGGTGTTGATATTCCTTTTGAAAAAGGACTTCTCGGCCACTCTGATGCTGACGTGCTTCTCCACGCAATTTCCGATTCGCTTTTAGGCGCACTCGCTCTTGGTGATATTGGTAAGATTTTTCCCGACAATGACCCTCAGTATGAGGGCGCAGACAGTCTTGTGCTCCTTAAAAGAGTGTATGAAGTAGTTAAGGAAAAAGGCTACGAAATAACTAACCTTGATGCAACCGTACTTGCACAGCGCCCGAAGCTCAGACCGTATATCGACACCATGCGAGAGAATATTGCAAATGCCTTAGAGGTTGATGTTGACAGAATCAGCGTAAAAGCTACAACTGAAGAGGGCTTAGGCTTTACGGGAAAAGGCGAGGGGATTGCAGCACACTGCATAACTTTGTTAAATGCAAAATGCAAAGTTCAAAATGCAAAATAACTGACGAAATTTTAAGACTTACTGTAGGTATATAGTGCGTTATGTAACGGACACAACCAATATTAAACCCACAACACATCC
>JAFOXT010000332.1 GCA_017425745.1 Clostridia bacterium
ATTATGGGCACTCTTTTTCTCGCTTTCTTCACTGCAACATCAAACAGATGAAGCTTTTCTTCAACAGTAAGTGTGGAGCCTTCACCTGTTGTGCCGCATATTACAAGGGCTTTTGTTTCATTTTCAATCTGATATTCAATAAGCTTTCCGAAGGTTTCATAATCTATTTCACTGTCATTTAAAAAAGGTGTAATCAAAGCTGTGCAGCTGCCTGAAAAAAGAGATTTCATACAAATACTCCTAAAAAAATAATAACCGGACACGAATTTTTCATGTCCGGTATTTTTAATTAGTCCATATAACCTTCTGCACAAAGAAGTTCAGCAAGAAGAACTGCACCGCCTGCAGCACCTCTTAATGTGTTGTGTGAAAGGCATACAAATTTGTAATCATACTGACTGTCTTCACGAAGTCTGCCGATTGAAACAGCCATACCGCCTTCAAGGTTTCTGTTAAGCTTTGTCTGAGGCATATTGTCTTCTGTGAAGTAGTGAAGGAATTTTTTGGGAGCAGAGGGAAGGTCGAGCTCCTGAGCTCTGCCACTGTAGTTTTCCCAAACCTTGATGATTTCTTCCTTTGAAGGCTTTTTGCCGTCTTCAAAGCGCATAAATACAGCACCCATATGACCGTCAGAAACGGGAACTCTGATGCACTGAGCTGTGAAAGCAGGCTTCTGAGCGTTAACGATTACATCGTTTTCAACCTTACCCCAGATTTTAAGGGGTTCCTGTTCGCTCTTTTCTTCTTCGCCGCCGATAAAGGGGATAACATTATCTACCATTTCGGGCCATGAATCAAAGGTCTTACCTGCACCTGAGATTGCCTGATATGTGCATACAAGAACTTCCTTTACGCCATACTCCTTATCAAGAGGATAGATAGCGGGAACGTAGCTCTGAAGTGAGCAGTTGCTCTTAACTGCAACGAAACCTCTCTTTGTGCCAAGACGTTTTCTCTGACCTTCAATTACCTTGATGTGGTCAGCGTTGATTTCGGGCACAACCATAGGAACGTCAGCAGTACCTCTGTGGGCACTGTTGTTTGAAACAACGGGACATTCGAGCTTAGCATATGCTTCTTCAAGAGCTCTGATTTCGTCCTTTTTCATGTCTACAGCACAGAAAACAAAATCAACTGACTTTGCGATTTCTTCCATATCTGCAGTTGCATCCTTAATAACAAGATCAGCAAGCTTTTCGGGCATAGGATCTGCAATTCTCCATCTTTCACCGATTGCTTCCTTGTATGTCTTACCTGCTGAGCGTGATGAAGCAGCAAGAAGAGTAACATTGAACCAAGGATGATCAGCAAGAATTGTAGCAAATCTCTGGCCTACCATACCTGTAGCGCCGATAATACCTACATTATACTTTTTCATAATTACACCTCTGTTTTATCGAAAAAATTCAACGTATTATTTTGCTTAAAACTGTTGCCAAATTCAGCATTATGCACTATAATAGTTAATAACTTTTATATATTATCACTTATTATTTGATTAGTCAATAGAAAAAAGTGAGAAAGGAATTGCCGGAAGTGTTTTTTCGGCAGATATTTTATGAATACTTCAGATTTTTTCTACGATTTACCGCAAAATCTTATTGCACAGCATCCCGTTGAACCGCGAGATCACTCCAGACTTCTTGTTGTTGACAGAGAAAACGGCGATTTAAAGCACGGTCATTTCTACGATATTCTCGATGAACTCAGAGAAGGGGACTGCCTTATTGTTAACAACACCCGAGTTTTACCTGCAAGAATGTTCGGCACTAAGAAAGAAACCGGAGCAAGAGTTGAATTCCTTCTTCTCAACACAAAGGGCGATGATTTATGGGAATGTATAACCGGTCCAGGTAAAAGAGCTAAGCCCGGTACATCATTCACTTTTGGAGACGGACTTCTTGAGGCAGATGTAATCGATGTACTTGAAGGCGGAAACAGACTTGTAAAATTCAGATATGAAGGTAATTTCTATAATGTTATCGATCAGATAGGTCAGATGCCGTTACCGCCTTATATTACAGAAACTCTTGAGGACCAGGAGCGTTATCAGACGGTTTATTCTAAGGAGCTCGGTTCAGCTGCTGCCCCTACTGCAGGGCTTCATTTTACCGATGAGCTTCTTCAGAAAATCAGAGATAAGGGCGTAAAAATCGGCTATGTTACCTTGCATGTAGGTTTGGGAACATTTCGTCCCGTTAAGGTGGATGATATTTCACAACATACTATGCACTCAGAGCATTATTGGTTACCGAAGGAAACAGCTGAGCTTATAAACGAAACAAAGAAAAACGGCGGCAGAGTTATCGCTGTTGGCACAACAAGCTGCCGTACTCTTGAGTCAGTTGCTACCTTCAACGGTAAAATTGAAGAAGCTGAAGGTAATACCGATATTTTCATCTATCCCGGTTATGAATTCAAGTGTATAGATGCTCTTATAACAAACTTCCATCTGCCTGAAAGCACACTTATTATGCTTGTAAGCGCTTTCTGCGGATACGATAATACAATGAATTTTTACAAAACTGCAGTTGAAGAGAAATACAGATTCTTCTCATTCGGTGATGCAGTTTTCATCAGATAAGGCAGGTGCACTATGTATACTCTTATAAAAAATAACGATACAGCAAGACGCGGTGAATTTAAAAC
>JAFOXT010000333.1 GCA_017425745.1 Clostridia bacterium
AGGAGAAGTTTATGAGCGAAATAAAAACAGTTGAGCTTGTAAAAAAATATAAAAAGCTTACTGCCGTTGACAGACTTAATTTAGAAATCAATAAAGGTGAGTTGTTTTCTTTGCTAGGTGTAAACAGCGCAGGAAAAACTACCACAATAAAAATGCTGACCTGCATAACAAAACCTACGGATGGAGATGCTTTGGTTGGTGGTTACAGTGTAATTAAGGAGCCTGAAAGGGTAAAGCAGTTAATTGGAGTATCTCCGCAAGAAACCGCAGTAGCGCCAAACCTTTCCGTCAAAGAAAATCTTGAACTGATATGCGGAATCCATGGCTTTTCCAAGGAAAAAACAAAAATAAAAATCAAAGAGCTTTCTGAAAAATTTGCTCTTGAGTCTGTTGCAGATAAAAAAGCAGCTAAACTTTCGGGCGGTTTCAAAAGACGAGTGAGTATTGCCATGGCACTTATCAGTGAGCCGGAAATCCTCTTTCTTGATGAGCCTACCCTCGGCCTTGATGTGCTGGCAAGGCACGAACTGTGGGATATGATTTGCCAGCTTAAAGGCAAGGTGACGGTTGTTCTTACTACACATTATATGGAAGAAGCAGAGGCTCTTTCTGACCGAATAGGCATTATGAAAAGCGGAAAGCTTCTTGCTGTCGGCACCGCAGAAGAGCTAAAAAGAAAAGCAGGAAAAAACGATTTTGAGTCAGCTTTTGTTTCAATTGTAAAGGAGGCAGATATATGAGAATTTTTACTTTTGCAAAAAGAAATGTAAGGGAAATTCTGCGTGACCCTTTGAATCTTTGCTTCGGACTCGGATTTCCTCTGGTGCTTCTTGTTCTTTTGAGCACTTTACAGAAAAATATACCTGTAGGCTTGTTTGAAATTGACACCCTCACTCCCGGTATTACGATATTCGGTCTGGCTTTTATCACTCTTTTTTCTGCAACTCTTGTTGCTAAGGACAGAGAAAGTGCTTTTCTGCAAAGACTTTACACAACACCGCTGAAGGGCTTTGAGTTTATAATGGGATATATGCTTTCACTCTTGCCTGTTGCTGTTGCGCAGACTGTTGTTTGTTATGTTTTCGCCATTCCTTTGGGGCTCACGGTGACTATCAATATAATTTATGCTATAATAGGCATAATTCCAATGGCTGTTTGCAATATTGCCCTCGGACTTCTTTGCGGCAGCCTTTTAGGCGTAAAACAGGTGGGCGGAATTTGCGGTGCTCTTCTTACTAATCTTTCTGCGTGGCTTTCGGGCGTATGGTTTGACCTGAAACTTGCGGGAGGTTTTTTTGAAAAGCTTGCGGCAGCTCTGCCGTTTTTTCACGCAGCAGAAACGGAAAAATCATTGTTTTCGGGAGACTTTGAAAGTGTGGCGGTGCATATTCTGCCTGTTATTCTGTACAGCATAATTGCAACGGTAATAAGCGTGCTTTGTTTTCTCAGACAAATGAAAAAACAGTAAGGATTGATAGAGTGAAATTCAGAATTGTTATTGATAAAAACTCGGAAGAAGAGATAATCGCAAGGGTTCATTCCCCTTCTTCTCTTACACAGCAGATAGAAAATCTTGTATGTAGCTTTTCAGGCATAGACAGTATTATAGGTTACCGTGACGACGAACTGCGAAAGCTGGGTTTTGATGAAATTGAGTGCATTACAATTATTGACAAAAAAGTAATTGCGATTGATACGGAAAAGCAGCTCTACCGCATTCAGGACAGACTTCGTGACCTTGAAGAGCTTTTGCCTTCTTATTTTATTCGTATAAACAAATCAACTCTTGCAAACGAGCACAGGATTCTGCGCTTTGACGCAGTATTCAGCGGCGGTGTAGACGCCGTTTTCAGATGCGGATATAAGGAATACGTTTCAAGACGGTGCTTTGCACAAATCAGAAGGAGGTACAAAGGAATATGAAAAAGGTCGCCTTAGAATTTTTGCGCCGTGGTGTTATGTCCTGCGGTGTAGGTCCGATTATTTTAGCGGTGCTATATCTTATTCTTCATCATAACGGTGTGGTGGAAAACGTTAGTGTAAAAGAGCTTTGTGTGGGAATTTTTTCACTGTCTGCTCTTGCTTTTGTTGCCGGTGGAATTAATGCTCTTTATCAGCTTGAGCGCCTGCCGTTAATGGCGGAAATTCTTATTCACGGCAGTGTTTTGTATGTGAGCTATCTTATGACTTATCTTGTCAACGGCTGGCTCGAATGGGGGCGTGTGCCCGTGCTTGTTTTTACGGGAATTTTCGTTGTGGGTTATCTTGTAATCTGGGCGGTTATTTATTTTGTGATAAAAAGAAAAACCAAAAATCTCAACAAAATGCTGAAAGAAAAACAGCAAAGCTCAACTTTGTTTCAAGACTTTTAACATGATTGGTTTTTATTGTGATATAATCGGTTCATTTGTTAAATATAAAATAATAATATAACCGTTGCTATTGAGAAAAGCCTTAAAAGATGATAGAATAAAAAATTGAAGAAACAGCCTTTACAGAATAAAGGCAAAGATGTTAAAAGGAGTAAGATTATGAATATTCTTGTAGTAAACGGTAGCCCCAAGGGCAAATACAGCGTTACACTTCAGACAAGCAACTGGCTTCAGATTA
>JAFOXT010000334.1 GCA_017425745.1 Clostridia bacterium
CTTTTTGAAACAGTTGTTACATTCGCTGAACCTAAGGATGAAATCTATATCAAGGAAGACGCTGAAAACGCCGATTCACTTAATTTCCTTGCAGGTAAGCCCATGACCTTCGTTAACGAAAAGGCATTCCAGGGTACAATCCTCGCTCATAATGACGGCGGCGTTCCCAACATTGTTATCGAAAACGAAAAGATGGACGAAGATTCACTCGGTTATCTCATTTATTTCTTTGAAAAGGCTTGTGCAGTTTCAGGCTATGTTTTAGGCGTGAATCCCTTTGACCAGCCGGGCGTTGAAAGCTATAAGCGCAATATGTTTGCACTTTTAGGCAAACCCGGTTATGAAAAAGAGAAAGAAGCACTTGAACAAAGATTAAATAAGTGATATAATAATATTGTAATTGAACCGGAAATATTTCGGAACAATAAATTAAAGGAGGAAATTTCAAATGATTTCTATTATTTTAGGACACAAAGGCTCAGGCAAAACAAAGACTTTGATTTCTTGTGTAAACAAGGCAATTGAATCCTCAAAGGGTAATGTTGTATGTGTTGAGAAGGAAACAAAGTTAACATATGATGTTAATTACCGTGCAAGACTTATTGCTACTGACGATTATGATGTAAAGGGTTATGATGCATTCTACGGCTTCCTTGCAGGCATCTGCGCAGGCAACCACGACATCACAGACGTTCTTGTTGACGCTACACTCAGAATCGGTGGCAGAGATTACAACGAGCTTGCTGCTTTCCTTGAAAACATCTATGAGCTTTCATCAAAGAATGAAAAGGATTTTGTTTTCACAATTTCAGCAGACAAGGAAGAGCTTCCTGCTTCAATCTTCAACTTCTGTAAGATTGTCTGATTACTGAAAATTTACACGGGGCTGTTCCTTAATGGGAAACAGCCCTCTTTTGTTTGAGGTGTTAAAATGAATTTTGATATAGAAAAAGAGCTGATGGCTGAAGGCTTCAACATTGTCTGCGGTATTGATGAGGCAGGACGAGGCCCTCTTTGCGGTCCCGTATGTGCTGCAGCAGTAATTCTTCCCGTTGACTGTGAGATTGAGGGAATAAACGATTCTAAAAAGCTCAGCGAGAAAAAGCGCGATGCACTTTACGATATAATCAAAGAAAAAGCTGTTGCCTACAGTATTCAGATGGTAGACGCAAAAACAATTGACGAAATAAATATTCTTCAGGCAACCTTCCTTGCTATGCGTACTGCAGTTGAAAACCTTTCGGTTAAGCCCGATGCTGCCCTTATTGACGGCAACGGTAAGCCCGGCCTTTCAATTGAAGAGAGAACAGTAATCAAGGGTGATGCAAAGTCGGTTTCTATTGCGGCCGCTTCAATTCTTGCAAAGGTTACAAGGGACAGATACTGCCTTGAGATGGATAAAAAATATCCCGAATATGCCTTTGCACAGCATAAGGGATACGGCACAAAGCTTCACTATGAAAAAATTGCAGAGCACGGCATCTGTGAGGAGCACAGACGCACTTTTCTTAAAAAGATTCTCGGTGAATAATATGGATAAAAGCGAAACCGGAAGAAAAGGTGAATCCTTCTGCGAGGAATACTACCGCAAAAGGGGCTATGAAATCAAAGAGAGAAATTACCATTCCCGTTACGGTGAAATTGACCTGATTGCCGAAAAGGATAAAACAGTTGTTTTTGTTGAGGTTAAAACAAGAGATGAAAAAGCTCTGTCAAGACCGGCTGAAGCGGTTAATAAATCAAAACAGAAAAAGCTTATTCTCACTTCTTTTCAGTATATGGAAAATTTGCCTTTTGACATAAACTGCAGGTTTGATGTTTTTGAGGTATGGCAGAAAGAGGGCAGAATATACAGATTCAACTGTATTGAAGCTGCTTTTGAGGCAGAAGATTTTTCAGGCAGATACGATATATTTTAAACCCCTTTACTTTTTTTACTTAATGTGATAAAATGAGAAAATCATAAAAACAAGGCCCTTTACGGCTTTGAACGGAGGACATAAAATGCTTTATACAAGTACAAGAGACAAGAGCGTTAAGGTTGAATCAGCTTATGCAATCGCTCAGGGTATTTCAAAGGATGGCGGACTTTTCGTGCCCACAGAAATTCCACAGATTGACAAAGCTTTTATTGACAGCCTTGTACCTCTCAGCTATATAGAAAGAGCAAAAAAGGTGCTTTCACTTTATCTTACCGATTTCACAGCTGAAGAAATTGATATGTGTGTAAGCGGTGCTTATGCTGAAGGCAAATTCAGCAGTGATAAGGTTGCACCCGTTAAGAAAATCAAGGAAGGCGAAAACATTCTTGAGCTCTGGAGAGGCCCTACCTGTGCATTCAAGGATATGGCTCTTCAGCTTCTTCCTTATCTTCTTACAGTTTCAGCAAAGAAAACAGTTGCTGATAAAACTATCGTAATTCTTGTTGCTACTTCAGGCGATACAGGTAAGGCTGCACTTGAAGGCTTCAAGGATGTGCCCGGCACAAAGATTATGGTGTTCTATCCCGATGACGGTGTAAGCCCCATGCAGAAGCTTCAGATGACAACTCAGGAAGGTAACAATGTTGGCGTTTGCGCTATCTACGGTAACTTTGATGATGCTCAAACAGGCGTTAAGTCAATTTTTACTAACAAAGAAATTCTTAAGAGATTTGAAGAAAACAATC
>JAFOXT010000335.1 GCA_017425745.1 Clostridia bacterium
CATTTATGGACAAGCTTAAGGTTTCGTCAAAGATTGGCTTCGGCACAACAGTTACTATGGAGAAGAAAATCCGCGGCAAAAAGCTTTGAATTAAGGAGTTGATGCCTTGAAAAAGGAAAATGAAAACCGCAGTGAGCTTATTAATTCAAATTTCGGACTGGTGCATTCCTGCGCCAACAAATTCCGTGGCAGGGGAGTAGATTATGACGATTTGTTTCAGGCGGGATGTGTGGGGCTTATAAAGGCAGCTGATAACTTTGACAGTAGCAGAGGCTTTGCTTTTTCCACTTATGCCGTACCTGTTATTCTCGGTGAAATAAGACGTATTTTCCGTGACGGAGGTACAGTTAAGGTAGGCAGAGCATTGAAGGAGAAGTCACGCCACGCAGTAAAAATACGGGAAGAGATGGCAGTTGAGCTTGGCAGAGATGTAACAATAACGGAGCTTTCAGAAAGGCTTCAGGTGTCCGTATCCGAAGCAGCAGAGCTTATCACCGTTTCAATGCCGGCTTTATCACTTACAGTTGACGACGAAAAGGGTACAACAGAGCTTGATATTCCGACCGACCCGCCTGAAGAAGAAATTGCAGAAAAGCTTACTCTTAAAACTGTAATAGAATGTCTTGAAGCTCCTGAACGCAGACTTATTGAGCTTCGCTATTTCAAGGGGCTTACTCAGGTTAAAACTGCAAAGGAGCTTGGAATGAGTCAGGTACAGGTTTCAAGAAAGGAAAAGGCAATTCTTCTTAAAATGAGGAAAATGATGTGAAAATTGCATACAAAAAGAACCGCCGATAATTTCGACGGTTCTTAGTTTTTATAATCTTATTCAGCTGTGATAATTTCTGCTTCGGGTTCTTCACTCTCATAAGCAGTGTAGTCAAGTGAAACAGCTTCTTCGTATTCTTCTTCAATTTCAAGCTCGTCAAGTGATTCAACATAAGTCTTTCTCTTGAAAATCATACCAAGCACGATGCCTGCAAAGAAGCAGCCTGAAAGTACAAGAGCAACCTTGTCAGCAAGTAAGAAAGAAGCAACAATACCGATGAAGAGGCCTGCCATTGAAAATTCAAGAACACGGTTTTCACGCATGGGCTTAACTGCCTTCTGCTTTTTAGCTTTCTTAGCCTTTTTGCCTTTTTTAGCTTTTTTGTAGGTGTTGGGGTGTTCAGCCTTGTTAACTCTTTTGCCGTTGATTGCAAGAAGAATAGCTGAAAGTGCTACAAGAACAATCCAGATGTAATCCATTTTAATATCCTCCTAAATCAGATCAGAACAGACCTGTAATTTTACCGTTTTCGTCAACGTCAATTTTTTCAGCAGCAGGAACCTTGGGAAGGCCGGGCATTGTCATAATGTCGCCTGTAAGAACAACAATGAAGCCTGCGCCTGCTGAAATCTTAACGTTTCGTACTGTTACTGTAAAGCCTTCGGGAGCGCCCAGCTTTGTGGGGTCGTCTGAGAAGCTGTACTGAGTTTTTGCAACGCATACGGGAAGCTTGTCAAGTCCCATTTCCTCAAGTGTTTTGATCTGCTTCATAGCAGAGGGAAGAATTGAAACGTCTGTGCCGCCGTATACATTTGTAACAATTGCCTTGATTTTTTCGGGAATTGACTCGTTTTCATCATAAGAGAAGGTGAAGTCATCATTGCTTTCTTCTTCGCAAAGACGAACAACTTCCTTAGCAAGCTCTTCGCCGCCCTTGCCGCCGTCAGCCCATACAGTTGAAAGCTTAACATTTACCTGGAGCTCCTTGCACTTTTCAATAACAAAGTCGATTTCCTTGTCTGTATCAGTGGGGAAACGGTTAACTGCAACAACGCAGGGGAGCTTATATACATTCTTGATGTTTGAAACGTGTCTGAGAAGGTTGGGAATACCCTTTTCAAGGGCTTCAATGTTTTCTTCGCCGAGAGCAGTCTTGGGAAGTCCGCCGTGCATTTTAAGAGCACGGATTGTTGCAACCATTACAACTGCATCAGGCTTGAGACCTGCCATTCTGCATTTGATGTCAAGGAATTTTTCAGCACCGAGGTCAGCGCCGAAGCCGGCTTCAGTAATTGTATAGTCACCCATTTTAAGAGCTGTCTTTGTTGCGATAACTGAGTTACAGCCGTGAGCAATATTTGCGAAAGGTCCGCCGTGCACAAAAGCGGGTGTACCTTCAAGAGTCTGTACAAGATTGGGCTTGAGTGCATCCTTAAGAAGTGCTGTCATTGCGCCGGCAGCCTTGAGCTCGCCGCAGGTTACGGGCTTGCCTTCATAGTTATAACCAACAATTATTCTTGAAAGTCTTTCCTTAAGGTCGGTAACACTGTTTGCGAGGCAGAAAACAGCCATAACTTCACTTGCAACGCTGATATCAAATCCATCTTCACGAGGAGTACCGTTGATTCTTCCGCCAAGACCGTCAGTAATAAAACGGAGCTGTCTGTCATTCATATCAAGACAACGCTTCCATGTGATTCTTCTTACGTCGATGCCCAGTGAGTTACCCTGCTGGATGTGGTTGTCAAGCATAGCGGCAAGAAGATTGTTTGCGCTTGTAATTGCGTGGAAGTCGCCTGTGAAATGAAGGTTGATGTCCTCCATAGGTACAACCTGAGCATAACCGCCGCCTGCTGCACCGCCCTTAACGCCGAAAACGGGGCCAAGAGAAGGCTCACGTAGAGCAACTGTAACCTTTTTGCCGATACGGCTCATACCGTCTGCAAGACCGATTGTAGTTGTTGTTTTGCCTTCACCTGCAGGTGTAGGAGTAATTGCAGTAACAAGAATAAGCTTGCCGTTTTTCTTGTCCTTTGTATCGTTCAGAAGAGAAAGGTCAATTTTTGCCTTGTAGTTGCCGTACTGTTCAACATATTTCATGTCAACATCAGCTTTTTTTGCAATTTCGCAAATGTGCTTCATTTCGCACTGCTGAGCAATTTCAATGTCGCTTAAGTATGCCATTGGTATTTCCTCCCTTGATAATCAAAGTATAACAGATTAAGTATACAACTTTAAAGAGGATAAGTCAATCAAAAAATAAAAACTCCCCGATTTTTTCGGGGAGTTTTTACAATACGGATTAGTCTTCCATATATTTTTCAATGATTTTTACTGCATCGCCAAGTGTTTCGATGTTAGCAACTTCACGGTCAGGAATTTCAAGATCAAATTCATCTTCAATTGCAACTGCAATGTTGATGAGTTCAAGTGAGTTAAGACCAAGGTCACTTCTGATATTTGTATCCTCTGTGATTGTTGCGGGGTCGATATCTACGTACTGGCAGATGAGTGCTTTTACCTGTTCAAACATAATTGTAATCCTCCAAAATAAAAATTAAACGTTTTGTGTTTCTTTTGTATATGTATCAATGACTTTCTGTCTGATAACCTTTCTTGTGGAGCTCTTGGGGAACTCACTGAATGAGACGTAAACATTCTGAACCTTACGGTATGAAGGCTGACCCTTGTTGGATGCAGCAACGTCTGCTTTAACCTTCTTGATGATGTCTTCTTCGCTCATATCTTCGGGATGGTCGCTCTTTTCAGTGTAAACTGCAGCAGCCATAACCACGATTTCCTTTTCGCCGATCATCTTCTTTTCTTCAAAAGC
>JAFOXT010000336.1 GCA_017425745.1 Clostridia bacterium
AACCCCAGTGCTTTTTTCTCGCTTGTTGCCTCAGCGTGAAAATCAACAAGAATAATATTTGTCTGCTTTCTGATTTCCTCAATTAATCTGTCTGCAGTTTCAAATGGGCAGTGGCACTTATCAAGATACATAGCGCCTGCAAGGTTGAGTATGCCCACAGAGTATCTGCCGCAGTCAACAATGCTGTAGCCCTTTCCGGGACAGCCTTTTGCAAAGTTAGCGGGTCTTATGATAAATTCGCTTTCGTCAAGAAGCTCATATACCTCCTTGCGACGGAAAACGTGGTTACCCGTTGTGATAAAATCAACACCGCAGGAGAAAAGCTGCTCGGCTGAAAATGGAGTTATGCCGTTGCCGGTTGCGGAGTTTTCACCGTTTACAACCGTAAAATCAATTCCCTTCAGCCTTTTGAAGGCAGGAAGCTTTTTTCTTAAAAATTCGCAGCCGATTTCACCGACTACATCACCTAAAGCAAGAACGTTCATTTTTATTCCTTCCAGTCGTTGAGGTATTCGCTTATATCAAAATCGTCGTCGTTGGGGTAATAATCCCAGCCGTCATAGTAGTTGCCTTCTGTTTCTTCCTGAGGGAATTCGGGAATCTCTCTGATGATTTCAGCTTTTCTGCCTGACATCCAGAGAAAGTGTGAAACAAGAAGAGTAAAGCCGCAGCCTGAGGGTGTCATCCATTCGCTCATTGAGGCTTCGGGAAGACCGAAGTTTGAAAGAAGTGCTGAAATTACACCGCCGTGAGTGATAATTGCAACATTATCGCTGCCTGACTTTACAACACCGTCAACAATTTTTGCAAAGCAGTTGCAGATTCTGTTTGTGAAATCACGGTTGCTTTCACCAAAGGGAGGCTTGATGTTTTCTTCGCCTAAAAGCCAACGGTCAAAAAGCGGCTCCTTTTCGTGAAGCTCATCTGCAGTTCTGCCTTCAAATTCACCGAAGTTATATTCGGTAAGGTCATCGATTATAATGGGCTTGAGATCTGGATAAAGAATCTCGGCAGTTTCTGTGCATCTTTTTAAGGGAGAAGAAAAAACAAAGTCCACCTGAGGGTACTTGTATTCTTCTTTCATCTGCATAAGCTGAGCTTTGCCCTCCTCTGAAAGGGGAGTTTCGTTTCTGCCTGAATAAACGCCTTTTATGTTATCTTCCGTAAGACCGTGTCTTATAAGATGAATACGGTAGGTTTTCATAGTAATCTGCTCCTAAACTATACATTAAAATATATACCAAATTATTATACTATATAAAGGGAAAAATTTCAAGATTTTTTATTCAATAAAGGTGTATTCATAATCAGCAAAACAATTGAAAAAAATTGTGCTTTGAGGTATAATAAAAATTAACAAACCAACCGGAGGTCAATATGCTTCATTTTATAACAGGTAAAAAGCAAAGCGGTAAAACAACACTTGCTCACAGAATACTGCAGAAGGCTGTTTCAGAAAACAAAAGCACAATGCTCATTGTACCCAAGCAGTATACTTTCGAAAGCGATAAAAAAATACTTTCTCTTCTGGGTCCTAAAGACGCTTCTGAGGTTGAGGTCCTTAGCTTTTCGCGCCTTGTTAATACCGCTATGAGTCGATACGGAGGCATAAAAAAGCCCATTGCCAAAGAGGGTGCAAGGGTAATCTTTATGTCCCTTGCAATTGAAAGCCTCTGTGATAAGCTGACAGTTTTCAGTAAGCATAAAAACGACTTTGCCCTTGTTACAAAGCTGCTTTCCTGTGTGGACGAAATGAAGCGAGTGGGAGTAAGCAGTGACGAGCTTTTAGAATGCAGCGAAAAAATAGCCGATAAAACCCTTAAGGCAAAGCTCAGTGAAACAGCCCTTGTTTATGCAACCTATGAAGCACTTTTAAGTGAAAGCAGATTTGACGATGCAGATGTGCTCACCGAAATGGCAAAGGTCCTTTCGGAAACTGATTTCTTTATAGATAAAACTGTTGTCCTCGATGGCTTTTCTGAGTTTTCCTTCGGTGAAATGAAGCTTATTGAGGTTATGCTGAAGCAGTGCGAGAATGTGTATATCACCCTTTGCACAGATAATATTTTCAGCGAGGATGTTCTCGGGCCCTTTGCTTCGGTTACAAAAACTGCAAAGGGTCTTATGAGAATGGCAAAAAAGCTCTCTGTTAACTGCGGTGAGCCTATGCTTACAGAAGAAAAAGGAAGAGTTTATCCCGAGGATATAAGCTTTTTAGAGAAGAATATTTTTGAGCTTTCACCTGAGGAATATGAGGGTGAAAGCAGAAGCATAACCATTACGGAAAGCCCTGATATTTATAAGGAATGCGACGCAGTTGCAAGAAAAATAAAAAGCTTCCTGCGTGAGGAAAAATATCGCTGCAGAGATATTTCTGTTGTTTACAGAGACGGTGACAGCTATGAAAGACTGATGAAGGCTTCTTTCAAAAAATACGGTATTCCCTATTTTGAGGACAAGCGTCAGCCTATTGAAAATCAGCCCCTTATAAGCCTTGTAAAAAGCCTTTTTGACCTTTCATCAGATGGCTTTCAGAGTGACAGTGTGTTCCGTTTTCTTAAAACGGGACTTCTCGGTGCTTCTGCTGACCATATTGCTCTTTGCGAAAACTACACCTTTGCCTGGGATATAAACGGAAGCAAGTGGCAGTCTGAATGGACAGCAAATCCCGAGGGCTTTCAGGGTGAATCGGGTCAGAGAGAAAAAGAAACACTTAAAACAATCAACGCGCTCAGAGAAAATACAGTATCTCTTGTGCAAAGCTTCAGAGAGTCCGTAAAAGACGAAACAGGCAAGGGAATTACCGAAAAGCTCTACCGTTTTCTTGTAGATAACAAGGTGGGTGAAGAGCTGAGAAGCTATGCACTGAAGCTTCAGGATGAAGGTCATTTTGAGCTCGCCCTTGAGCAGGAACAGGTATGGGATGTGCTTATGGAGGTGCTTGACGAAATTGCAGGCGCCCTTGGTGAAAGAAAAATCAGTCTTAAGCGATACAGCGAAATTTTTGAGCTTATTGTTTCTTCAAAAAGCCTTGGAAAGCTTCCTGACGGCTTTGATGAGGTTTCTGTTCTTGGGGCTGACAGAGTAAGCACAAGACATTCTAAGGTTGTTTTTGCGCTCGGACTCAATGCAGGTTCTTTTCCGCTTCAACAGCCTTCAAACGGCTTTTTCAGCATAAGAGAAAAAGAGAGAATGGACGAGGTAGGTGTCAGTGCAGGGGACAGCGTAAAGGACTTTATTTCCAAGGAAAAATTTATTCTTTACAGTACACTCTTTTCTGCAACTGAAAGGCTTTTTCTTTCTTATATAACTGCTTCGGCAGACGGTGAAAAGCTTAAAGAAAGCGAATGTATAAGAACAGTAAGGAAAATATTTCCTGAAATTACAACAGT
>JAFOXT010000337.1 GCA_017425745.1 Clostridia bacterium
ACTCTGAAGCTGTCGCCCTTAAGATGCTCTTCAACCTGAAAAACTCTTTCTCTTTCCTGAAAATATTTTTCAATAATATTGGGCAGATCACAGTTGTTTTTGTTGCCGATTACAATATCGGCCTCCATAAGAGCCTTTGAATTTTCGGGATAAGCCTGAGGCATACAGCCGGTGAGCACCACAACGGAAGAAGGGTTATTTCGCTTGAAGCGTCTTACTGCCTGTCTTGTCTTTTTATCTGCAAAGGCAGTTACAGTACAGGAGTTCACAACAAAAACATCGGCAGTGTCATCTGTTACTGTTTCAAAGCCCTTTTCGCTGAGTGCCTCACTCATAGCCTGACTTTCATATTGATTAACTTTGCACCCTAAGGTGTAGAATTTAACTTTCATTTGTTACCAACCTAAATTATTAATATAAATGGATTATATATCAAAACGGTGTATTATTCAAGTCATTTGTTTTAATCTGCCTTTAACTTTCATATTTATAATTGAGGTGACAACAATGAAAAAAATGATTTCAATTATTCTTGTACTTAATCTTCTTCTGGCTTCAATGTCCGTTTCTGCCTTCGGTGCTAATGAGGGCGCAGTGAATGTAAAAGCAAAATCTGCCGTGCTGATGGATTTTTCTACCGGTGAGGTGCTTTATTCCTTCAATGAAAACCAAAAGCTTTATCCTGCCTCTGTTACCAAAATTATGCCTATGCTGATTTTTATGGAGGAGTTGGAAAAGGGCACAATTAAGCTTACTGATACAGTAAAAACAAGCAGCAACGCTTCAGGTAAGGGCGGTTCACAGATATGGCTCAAGGAAGGCGAGGTTATGACCGTTGATGACCTTTTAAAGGCTACTGCAATAGGCAGTGCAAACGATGCGGTAACGGCTCTCGGTGAGCATATTGCTGGCAGTGAAGAGGCTTTTGTAGCCTTGATGAACGAAAAGGCGAAAGCTATGGGCATGAATAACACAACCTTCGAAAACTGCTCGGGTCTTGACGATGAAACCAAAAACCATTTTTCAACTGCATATGATATTGCAATTATGTCAAGAGCTCTTCTCAGACACAAGGATATTTCAAAATATACAACTGTGTGGATGGATACTCTTCGGGACGGCGAAACACAGCTTGTAAATACAAATAAGCTTGTACGCTTTTATAAAGGCACCACGGGACTTAAAACAGGTACAACCTCAAGAGCAGGTTATTGTCTTTCAGCTTCGGCAGAGAGAAACGGTCTTCATCTTATTGCAGTTGTAATGGGTGCTGACAGCAGTAATGAGCGCTTTGACGGTGCAAAAGCGATGCTTGACTGGGGCTTTGCAAATTTTGAAACCGTTACTCCTCAGCTTGATTCTTCTCTTCTGAGCGAGGTGAGGGTGCTTAAAGGGGTTGAAGCTTATATAGTGCCTGTGGCAGATGAAATAAAGCCACTGACCTTGAAAAAAGGAGAATCAGAGAAAATATCAACTGAAATTATACTTGCAGAAAACATAGAAGCACTCTGCGAGGAGAATCAGATTTTAGGTAAAATTATCCTTACGGTTGACGGCAAAACGGCAGGTGAGGTCAACATAAGAAGCAAAAATTCTGTCGAAAGGATAAATTTTAGTGTAATGCTGCTGCGTTTTTTGAAAGTTTTGTCAAAATCGTTATAAAATTCTTCGTAATTCAGTTGACAAATTAGCACAGTTGTATTAAAATACAAGAAAACTATAATTATTATAGGAGTATAGCAAATGTCAGCAAAATTAAATTCAAAGTATGTTTCATCCTTCGTAACGGATGAAGAAATTCTTTCCTATCAGGAAAAAATCACAAAGGCTCATAATGACCTTCACAGCAAAACAGGTGCAGGTAACGATTTCCTCGGCTGGATTGACCTTCCCGTGGATTACGACAAAGATGAGTTTCAGAGAATCAAAAAGGCAGCAGATAAAATCAAGAGCGACAGCGAAGTGCTTGTTGTTATCGGTATCGGCGGTTCATACCTCGGTGCAAGAGCAGTTATTGAATTTATCGGCGGTCAGAATTATAACGACTTAAGAGAAGGCACACCTGCTATCTATTTTGCAGGTAACAGCATTTCTCCTTCATATCTTTCAGATATCCTCAGCATCTGTAAGAAAAAGGATTTTTCTATCAACGTAATTTCAAAGTCAGGCACAACAACAGAGCCTGCAATTGCGTTCAGAGTTTTCCGTGAGCTTCTTGAAGAAAAATACGGCAAGGAAGAGGCTGCAAAAAGAACCTATGTTACAACCGACAGAGCAAGAGGTACACTCAAGGCTCTTTCAGACAAGGAAGGCTATGAAACCTTCGTTGTACCCGATGATGTAGGCGGCAGATACTCAGTTCTTACTGCTGTAGGTCTTCTTCCTATTGCTGCTGCAGGTATCGATATTGACGCTCTTATGGCAGGTGCTGCAAAGGCAAGAGCAGAGCTTATGGATACAGATATCAATAAGAACGACTGCTACAAATATGTTGCAATCAGAAATGCTCTTTACAACAAAGGCAAGAGCACTGAAATGTATGTAAGCTATGAACCCTCATTCACTCTTATGAATGAATGGCTCAAGCAGCTTTACGGCGAAAGCGAAGGTAAGGACGGCAAGGGTCTTTTCCCCGCATCAGCAATTTTCTCAACTGACCTTCATTCACTCGGTCAGTACATCCAGGAAGGCGAAAGAATTCTTTTTGAAACAGTTGTTACATTCGCTGAACCTAAGGATGAAATTTACATTAAGGAAGACGCTGAAAACGCCGATTCACTTAATTTCCTTGCAGGTAAGCCCATGACCTTCGTTAACGAAAAGGCATTCCAGGGTACAATCCTCGCTCATAATGACGGCGGTGTTCCCAACATTGTTATCGAAAACGAAAAGATGGACGAAGATTCACTTCCCATCTCGAACGCGTCTCTTTCTGCCTGAAGCGCTATCTTCGCCATTGAGCGGACAACGAGATCGGGGTGGTCGCCCATAGCCGTCTCGCCCGAAAGCATGATGGCGGAGGTGCCGTCGAATACCGCATTTGCAACGTCGGTGATCTCGGCTCTCGTGGGCGTGGTGTTGTGGATCATTGATTCGAGCATCTGCGTTGCGGTGATAACCATCTTTCCCGCGCTGTAGCATTTCTTGATGAACTTCGTCTGAAGACCCGGGAGCTTTTCGTATTCGATCTCAACGCCCATGTCGCCTCTTGCGACCATGATGCCGTCGGAAACGTCAAGGATCGAATCGAAGTTGTCAACGCCCTCCGAGTTTTCGATCTTTGCTATGATCCTTATGTTGTGTCCGCCGTGGAAATCGAGGAAATTTCGGATGGCGATAACATCGTCTGCGGAGCGAACGAAGGACGCGGCAACGAAATCAACGTCAAGCTCGACACCGAACTTAAGATCGTCCTTGTCGCGCTGGCTGAGGAAGGGAATATTCAGGTGAACGTTGGGGACGTTGACTCCCTTTCTGTTTGTGAGCTTGCCGCCTGTGATGACCTTGCATACGACCTCGCATTCGCGTATTTCGGTTACGCAAAGCTCGATCTTGCCGTCGTCTACGAGAATTTTTTGTCCTACGCTGATCTCCTCCGGGAGCTTGTCGTAGGTGATGCCTATCTTTTCGTTGCAGCCGGGGCAATTTTTATCGGTGCAGAGCGTGAACGTCTGACCTTCAACGAGAGTGGCTGAGCCTTCGGTAAACGTACCGATTCGGATCTCGGGACCCTTCGTGTCGAGAAGAACAGCGGCGGGCATACCGATGCGGTCACGGACCTTTCTGAAGGTATCTATAGTTTTCTTATGCGATTCGTGGTCGCCGTGCGAGAAGTTGACGCGCGCAACGTCCATGCCTGCGCGGAGCATTTTTTCAATCATCTCCTCGCTTGACGAGGCGGGACCTAGCGTGCAGATTATTTTTGTTTTTTTCATTGTTGATTCCTCGATATAATTAAATGGATTGTTTTTCGTAAAATTCCTTTGTGAGCGATACCACCCTTTCGGCAT
>JAFOXT010000338.1 GCA_017425745.1 Clostridia bacterium
AAGCTACTATGGTTTATGTCGTCTTTTGTTTCACTGAAGGACATTCTCAGCTTACCGCTGACCTTTTCGCCGGAAATTTTACTTAGCTTTATCACACAGTAATGTCTGCCGTTTTCTCTGTTGAACTCGGGCACTTCTGAAACTGTACCCGTAACAATTAAATTTTCTCCTTTGCTTTCAAGCGCCTTATTATAGGATAAATCTGAAACAAACAGCAAAAGACAGGCAACTGCAACCCCGAGAAGTACTGTGGGAATTACAGAAGTCTGTCTTGTTTTACGGAATATCAGGCTTAAGCAAAAAAGACAAATAAAAGTTAAGCTTACCGTCACTAAAGCAAGCCCGTCAGCAGCTGAGCCCATAACGAGCAAGGTAAAAAGTATTGTGAAGCCAAAAACGGTAAGCGGTCTTTTCATTGCTTATTATTTGAAGAAAAGAGGAAGCTTTTCAAGGAAGATAATATCATCTCTGTCAGCAGCATCGCCTTCAGCGAGAATTGCAGCCTGACCTACAACGTTAACGTCAAAGCCCTTGAGAAGCTCATTAACAGCAATAAGTGATTCGCCTGTGCTGATTACGTCATCGAGAATGAGAACCTTTTTGCCTCTCATCTGTTCACCCTCAAGGCCGTCGAGATAAACTGTCTGCACCTTATCGGTAGTGATTGAACGCACGTTAACACAAACGGGTTCTTTCATATAAAGCTTTGCACCCTTACGGCAGATAAAATACTTCTTTCCGCTCTGTCTTGACATTTCGTGTGCAAGAGGAATTGCCTTTGCTTCGGGTGAAACGATATAGTCAAACTCAGGACACTTTTTAAGAAGCTCTGTAGCCGCAGCAACAGTAAGCTCAGCATCACCGAAAATTACAAAAGCCGCAATATCAAGCTTTTCGTTAACTGTGCAGATAGGAAGCTCTCTTTGGAGACCTGCAATTGTCATTTTATATGTTTCCATATTTTTTCACTTCTTTCAATGTAATTATGTAGGAAATTATACTCTATTTTGTTTTTACTGTCAATATTATCAGGACTTTGTAACCTTAATTTTACAGGTGAAAACTGCTCCGTTTTTAAGCTTTGCAGTAATTGTTGCGTTGCCTTTTGAAGCACCGGTTACAACTCCCTTGGAAGTAACGGTTGCTACTTTTTTGTTGCTTGTTGACCAGGTTACTTTTTCGCTGTAATCGTTTATCTTCAGCGTGTATTTCTGACCCACATTAACCGTTCTTGAGGTTTTGCTTATGGAAGCATCGGTCACTATTACGGTGAAGCTTGTCTTCTTACCTGAGGATGCAGTTGCCGTAATAACTGCCTTGCCGTTTTCAATTCCGGTTACAACACCCTTTGAGGACACTACAGCAATATCGCTGTTGCTTGTTGTCCACTTAATTGTATCTGTTGAATCGGAGGGGCTGAGCACAGCCTTAAGTGTAAGCTTCTTTCCGGGCTTTACACAGTTGATATCAGATGAAACAGTAACCTTTTTTGACGGAATAAAAGTGTTCTTTGTGCCGTCGCCTGCACTGTCTTTGCCATCTGTTGTTTTGTAAGCCTTTACATAAAATCTGTACTTTTCACCGTATGTGTAATTGAAGGAATAGCTTCTGCCCTTTTGCTTTGCAAGGCGTTCATATTCCTTTGTTTCAAAATTATATTCATAAAGAATATAGCCCGATGCACCTTCAACTGCACTCCATTTTAATGTTGCAAGCTTTTTATTCGCCGTATATGAAATTGTGATTTTTTCAGGCGCTGCAATTCTTGTTTTAAAATCGTCAAGGTCAATACTTTCAATTCTGAATTTTTTACCTGTTTCTCCATCCTTGTAATACGCAACAATTCTGATACTGTAAAGAGTGTCGGCATCAAGGTTTTTCAGTGAATATGACTGCTTTTGTGTTGTTCCGATTCTTACAGCCTTACCCTTACTGTCAAGGTAATAAACATAATAGTAATAGCCGTCCACATCACTGTATTCGTCACTGTGTCTTTTTTCATCAAACTTCCATGAAATTTCTGCTGAAGCTGATTTTACTGTGTTTACGGCAGTAGCGTCAAAATAAGTTACGGTTGTTTCAAAATCAATATGCTTTGTCTCTTCAACCTTTTCATATATTCCGTTTGTTCTTTCGCAGTTGAGAACAACATAAACTGTGTAATCGGTAAACTCCTCAAGGTCAGTCAATTCAAACTCTGTTTCGGTTGTTGTACCGATGAGACTTGCGGTGTCATAAT
>JAFOXT010000339.1 GCA_017425745.1 Clostridia bacterium
AAATGGCGACCCGGAACGGGCTCGAACCGTCGACCTCTAGCGTGACAGGCTAGCGTTCTAACCAACTGAACTACCGGGCCATTTGGTGGGAACAACAGGGCTCGAACCTGTGACCCTCTGCTTGTAAGGCAGATGCTCTCCCAGCTGAGCTATGCTCCCACGTTACTGCAAGGTGTTCCTCACAGCGACTCGTATACTATACACCATAAAAATGATTTTGTCAACACTTTTTTGCAATTTTTTTTAAGTTTTTTCAACTTTTTTTCTGCGTCATTTTTTACGGTTATTTTGTAGCTTTTTTAACAAGATTTTTTATGTCATCAGGTGTGAAAACATACTTTTTATCGCAGAACTGACAACTTACCTCTGTCTTTTCGTCCTTGGCCATATCAATAAGCTCTTCCTTACCTGTGCTGATAAGTGCTGCTTCAACTCTTTCTCTTGAACAATAGCACTTGTATTCAGGCTCTGCACCGTCAAGAATTTCAAGATCGAAATATTTAAGGGCATGGCGGCAGATTTCCTCCGGTGTCATACCTCTGTCGATAAGAGTTGAAATAGGCTCAAGACCCTCAATTGACTTTTCAACAAGGTCAATTGTGTCGTCCATAGCTGTGGGAAGAAGCTGAATAAGAAGACCGCCTGCAGCCTTTATTGTAAGGTCGGGATTTACAAGCACGCCAAGTGCACAAACTGTAGGTGTCTGCTCACTTATAGAATAGTATGCCGTAATATCCTCAGCAATTTCACCGCTTACAATAGGAGTTCTGCCAACGTAGGGCTCTTTCATACCAAGGTCTTTTATAACGGTAAGAAAGCCGTCTTTACCTACAGCGCCTGCAACGTCAAGCTTCCCCTTTGCGTTAAGCGGAATTTCAACAACACTCTGTCCGACATAACCTCTTACATTACCCATACTGTCTGAAACTGCAATTACGGAGCCTGAAGGGCCGCCGCCGTTAAGACGAAGAGTAATTGAGTCGTCCTTACCCTTGAGCACACTGCCCATAAGAGAAGCAGCTGTTATAAGTCTGCCGAGAGCTGCTGAGCATACAGCAGAGGTTTCGTGAATTTCAACCGCTTTGTTTACTATATCAGTTGAGTTGATTGCCATAACGGTAAGGGTACCGTCGTGTGAAATACATCTTACTAATTTACCCATAGTTATCTTCCTTTAATCAAATTACTGTGTGCCGTGTTTTCTTGCGACGAAAACTGCGCGCTGAGTTTTTTCGCCCACTTTGTTTTTACTGAGCTCCTCATAAACACCGAGCACCTCAAACTTATATTCGGTAAGCCACTTTTCAATCTGAGAAAGCTCATATCCCTTTTCAGAGAATTCTTCACTATATCTATAGTATACATCTTCTTCCTCTTCGGTATCCTTTTCAAAAATGTCAAGGCTTACCTCGGTGAGAAGCGTTTTTTTGTCGGTGCTGTTCTGCCATACGCAGTAGACATCATCCATATCATATATAAATGTATTGTCTCCGAGAACCTCGCGGTGCTTGTATGGTGTATTTACATCAAAAAGGAATATTCCTTTATCCTCCATAAAAAGAGACACCTTTGAAAACACCTGCTGAACTGTTTTTTCATCGGTAATATGATTGATACTGTCAAGAGTGCATACTGCCGCATTTATTGTTCCGAAAAGGTCAAGCTCTTCCATTCTCTGACAAAGGAACATAATATCCTTTCCGCTTTCCATTTTCTTTTCCTGCGCAACCGAAAGCATATCCTCGGAAGCGTCAACGCCGATTACATCGTAGCCTTTATCGGAAAGAAGCATACTCATTGTACCCGTTCCGCAGGCAAGGTCAAGCAAAATCCCCTTGCTAACTCCGTTTTCAGCAAGGAGATTACAAATGTATTCACATCTGCTTTCGTAATCGACATTCTCGGTAAGTAAATCGTAATAGTATGCGAAATCACCGTAGCCTGCCATTTTTTATCAGCCCTCTTTTTTGAAAAGCTTTTCGTAGCCGCCCTTACCGAAGGCAAGTGAGCGGTTAACTCTGCTTATTGTTGCAGTGCTTGCACCGGTTTCAGCAACGATATCGCTGTACACCTTTTTTTCGCTGAGCATTTTTGCAACAACAAGACGCTGTGAAATTGAAGCCAGCTCTGTCTTTGTGCAAAGGTCATCAAAAAGAGCTTCGCATTCTTCCATAGTTTCAATTTTAAGAATAGTCTCATAGAGATATTCAATGTTTTTGTTGATTTTTTCAATGTTTCTTTCTGTCATGTTTTCTTCTGTCCTTTCAGAATAAAATTTCTCCTGCTGTACAGTTTAACACACTAAACCAAAAAAGTAAAGAGCTTTTCGCAATTTAAAGTAAAAAAATATAATTAAAATAAAAAAGAGTTTGCTTTTTTCAGCCGAAGAGTGTATAATTGACTCATAATGTAAAATTTTGTAAAGGAGAGATTTTCCGTGTCTCACGAAATTAAAATTTTTCTTACCGTTCTCGGGGCTATTGCGGCAGTTCTGCTCGTGGCTTATTTCGGTCTTGCGCTTTTCTTTTTCTTTGTCGCTCTCGGCAATAAAAAGCGCCCGGATATGACAGTTCCTGCAAAAAACAGTCTTTTTGAAAGAAACGCTGACAACCCCAATCTTGTTGCAGGCTACAAATGGTACGATACCACCTATCACCAGGAGGTTATTATCAAAAACAGAAAGGGTAAAAACCTTCACGGCGTTGAATTCCGTAATCCGTCCAACAGCAATGTATGGGCAATTGTGCTTCACGGCTGGACAAACGTAAACAGAGAAATGTCAAGCTATGCTCAGGAATTCTATCAGAGAGGCTTCAACGTACTTCTCCCCGACCTTCGCGGTCACAACAACAGCGAGCACAAGTTTGTTACAATGGGCTGGAATGACCGTCTTGACGTTGTGGATTGGGTAGAAAGCATTGTTAAAGAAAACCCCAAGTGTAAAATTGTTATCCACGGCACATCAATGGGCGGTGCAACAACAATGATGACTCTCGGTGAAAAGCTTCCCGACAATGTTGTTCTTGCAATTGAAGACTGCGGCTTCACATCAGTAAAGGATATTTTTACAGATCAGTGCATCAGAAAGTATCATATTCCGCCAAAGCTTGTTATGCCTCAGGCAAGTCTTATCAACCGTATCATCAACGGCTTCTTCTTCGGCAAGGCATCAGCAGTTGAACAGATTAAAAAGGCAAAGGTGCCCGTTCTGTTCATTCACGGCGACAAGGATAATTTTGTTCTTCTTGAAAATCTTGACCCCGTTTATAATGCTTGTCCCACACCTAAGCGCAAGCATATTATAAAGGGTGCTGAACACGCACTTTCATCACATTGGTTCCACGAAGAATACTGGCAGGTTGTTGATGAGTTCCTTGAAGAGTATCTTACACCTGTTCTTTCAGCTCAGAATTAAAAAATATACACAAAAAAGCCCTCGTTTACCGAAAATATACATTACTTATGCAAAAAGTTGCATTTTTATCTTGACTTTTACCGTAAACAAGGCTAAAATATCGCTATGTAAAAAAACTAATAAAAATACATACGGAGGAATTTACCTATGAAAAAGTTTTTAGCAATCGCTCTTGCAGCTGTTATGCTTTTTGCTCTTGCAGCTTGCGGCGGAAACACAGACAACAATGGCGACGAACCTGCTGCTGATGTTGTAAAAGTAATCGACATCAACCTTACAGAAGAAGAATACGCTTTCGGCGTAGACAAGGCTCAGCCTGAACTTCTTGAAAAGACAAACGAATTCATCGCTAAGATTATGGAAGACGGCACATTTGACGCTATCTGCAACAACTACTTCGGCGATGGCACACCCGTAGCTGTTAAGTCAGCTGTTGAAGACCCCTCAAAGGATCAGCTCATCGTTGCAACAAACGCTGCTTTTGCTCCCTTTGAATACATGGAAGGCGATTCATACTACGGTATCGATATGGAAATCGCTGCTCTTCTTGCTGAAGAACTTGGTAAGGAGCTTGTAATCAACAACATGAAGTTCGAATCAGTTTGCCTTTCAGTAGGTCAGCACAAGTGCGATATCGCAATGGCAGGTCTTACAGTTAAGGACGAAAGAAAAGAACACGTTAACTTCTCAGAATCATACTATGTAGCTTCACAGAAGCTCATCACTCTCGCTGACGACACAACATTCGATGCTTGTGCAGACGCAGCAGCAGTTGAAGAAATTCTTAAGGGCTTTGATGCAACAACAAAGATCGGTTACCAGAACGGAACAACAGCTCAGTTCTATGTTCTCGGTGATGCTGAATGGGATTTCGACGGCTTTGCAGTTGAAGGCAAGGGCTACGACAACGGCGCACTTGCTGTTCAGGACCTTATCAACGGCAACATCAACTACGTAATCATCGACGCAGCTCCTGCAACTATGATTGCAGCAAACTTCAACGCTCTTTCATAAAAAAGCAAAAACAAAACTAAACCCGGGTGCCTTGCTGAAAACAGTGAGGCACTATTATCGTAAATTTAGAAAAGGAAAACGCTATGAACGGATTTTCACTGAAAATAGAAAAATTTCTTGAAATACTCATAGAACGCGGCGGTTACAAGGAAGTTGTTATCGGTCTTCAGAACACCGTTATTATTGCTGTTGCCGGTCTTCTTATCGGTATTGTAATCGGTACACTTATTGCAACAGTAAGAGTGCTTCCCAAATATAAGACCTTACCCAAGCTTCTTGACGGCTTCTGCAGCTTCTATGTAGGTCTTTTCAGAGGTACTCCTATGGTAGTTCAGCTTCTTGTGTTCTACTATGTAATGCTTCCCATTATGGGTATTAAAATGTCTTCGGTTGTTGTTGCAATAACCGTATTCGGTCTTAACAGCGGTGCTTATATTTCAGAGATTATGCGTGCAGGTATTCTCTCCGTTGACCCCGGTCAGATGGAAGGTGCACGTTCAGTAGGTCTCAGCTATGCTGCTGCTATGACAAAAATTGTTATTCCTCAGGCAATCAAGAACATTCTTCCCACCTTAGGTAATGAATTCATCGCCCTTATTAAGGAAACCTCTGTTGTTTCCTTCGTAGGCGCAAAGGACCTTTACCTTGCCTTCCAGAGCATCGGTTCAGGTACTTATGAATATATGGTTCCCTATCTTGCAATGGCAATTATCTATATTGTAATTGTATGTCTTATTACATTAGGCATCAAAGTTATGGAAAGGAGGCTGAGGAAAGGTGACAGAAAATAATAAGCTTATTGAAGTAAAAGGTCTTTGCAAGGACTTTGGTTCAAACAAGGTTCTCAAGGACATCAACACCACCATTATGAAGGGTGAAAAGGTAGTTGTAATCGGCCCCTCAGGCTCAGGTAAAAGTACCTTCCTCCGTTGCCTTAACTGTATGGAAGATCCCACATCGGGCGAAATTATCTTCGGCGGTGAAAACATTGCGGATATGTCAGTAGACATCAATATTCACCGTCAGAAAATGGGTATGGTTTTCCAGCACTTTAACCTTTTCAACAACAAAACAGTTATTGAAAACATTATGCTCGCTCCCGTGCTTATCGGCAAGAAAAACCTTAAGAAGCAAAAAAGAGATAACCTTCTCAAAAAGCTTCACCTCAGAAAGGGAGAAATTGTTCCCGTAACAACCTCAGTTGCCGAAATCACCAACGAAGCAAGAGAAAAGGCTGTTGAGCTTCTTAAGAGAATCGGTCTTGAAGAAAAGGCAGACGCTTATCCTTCATCACTTTCAGGCGGTCAGAAGCAGAGAGTTGCAATTGTGCGCTCACTTGCTATGGACCCCGACGTAATTCTTTTCGACGAACCTACATCAGCGCTTGACCCCGAAATGGTCGGCGAAGTTCTTGAGCTTATGAAGGACCTTGCAAACCAGGGTATGACAATGGTTGTTGTAACTCACGAAATGGGCTTTGCTAAGGAAGTAGGTACAAGAATTGTATTTATGGACGAGGGCAGATTCATTGAAGAAGCAGCACCCGAAGAATTCTTTGCTCATCCTAAGAGCGAGAGAGCAATTGAATTCCTTTCCAAGGTATTATAAAAAGTAATCAGTGGCATTTCTGTGATTTGCCACTGATTTTTTCGTTAACCTCATTTTATAATTATTAATTTACACATTATTCACTCTTTCAAAACAGTAAAAGCAACTTAATACTTATCATACTATATGTGTACCAAATTTTGACACAGTGTTGTTATTTTTTGCAAAAACATTGACTTTCAACGGATTTTTTGATATCATCAACAATGATATATTATAATGGTCCGTTTATGCGGACAAAAATGCAAAAAGAGGGTATTTCGAATGAGCAAAAAGATTTCTTATGAACTTTATGACCTTATTCCTTCACAGGAAACTATGCATCTCATGGTTAAATACAGCTTCAAAAAACAGATTGTTCAGATTCCCTGTTCATTCACTGCAGAAGCCGAAATTAACTTTGATCTTATGCAGAAAGCTTTCGATATGGAAATTGAAAGAAACGACAGCCTTCGCAACAGATTTACTGTTGTTGATAAGCAGCTCAAGCAATACTTCGTTGAGCCTTATAAGATGACTGTTCCCAAAAAGTTTTTCAGAAGCTCAGCTGAACAGCAGGCTTTCTTCGATAAGGATGCTAAAACTCCGGTTAAATTCAAGGATTGCATCCCCTTCAGAATTTATTTCTTCAAGACACTTGGCGTTGGCGGAGGTATTTACATTAACGTAAGCCACCTTGCAATGGACGCTCTCGGTATGGTTGGCTGTCTTTTCGACACACTCCGTATCTACTTTGCTCTTAAAAAGGGTGAACCTATTCCTGCTCCTCTTGATTCTTACGAGGAATACATCCAGCAGGAATTCCTTAAGCTTAAGGATGAAAAGAAGCAGGCTAAGCACGCAAAGTTCTACGAAGAATATTGGGATAAGGATAAGGAACCCTTCTATGCAGGTGTTCACGGCCCCGAATTCCTTGAAAAAGCAAGAGAGAAGCAGAAGAATCCGAATCTTCGTGTTCCCGCTGCTTACAATCCTCTTTTCTCAAGCTGCAAGCAGCTTACTCTTCACATTGATCCTGAAACATCAAAGAATATTTTCGAATACTGCAAGGCTAACAGCATTGCTCCCGAAAGTCTCTTTATGTTTGCTCTTCGTACTCATTGTTCTGCAATTAACTACAGAACAGATGACGTATTTATGATGGTAACCTGCAGCAAGCGTGCTACCAACAAGGAAAAGAATATGAGCGGTTGTCTCGTTCAGCCTATTCAGGTTCGTACAATTATTTCTGAGGACAAGACTTTTGCTGAAGCTCTCAAGGAATATACAAGAGTAAGAACAAGCCTTTACCGTCACCTTGACTATCCTTACATCAAGGCTCGTGATATGTCAAGAGATGTTTACGGCTACAATCTTATTCAGGGTCCCGCTTGTATGATGTTTACATGGCTTCCCCTTCCCATTGACAGAGATATGGGCTTCAAGTACAGCTTCCAGATTCACGATCTCGGCGCTTACTTCACACCGCTTTACACAATCTGTTCACCTGACCCCACAGATAAGGGTATCAATATGACTTACCTTTACAGACACAAGCTTTCAACACAGAGTCAGATTGAAAAGCTCCATGAAAACGCACTTAAGACAATTGTGGCAGGTCTTGAAAATTCCGACATTACTGTTGGCGAGCTTCTTGACAACTGCAGCAAATAAAGAACTTTATGCGGAATTCCGCACACAATAAATAAATTTCACAGGAGACGAACTATGACTATTGAACTTTCCAAGAAAGAGATCAAAGAGCTTTATAAGCTTCGTACAAAAATTCACAAAATGGGTCCTCTTTCCACACTTCAGGATCTTTTCAACAGAAGCGAAGCTTTCGGCGACAGAGTAGCTGTTGTTGAAAAGGTAAAGAAGCAGCCCGTTTCTTACACTGTTAAAGAATTCCACGATAAGGTAAGAGAAGTTGGTACAGCTCTTTATGAATTAGGTCTCGCCGGAAAACACATTGCAATTGTAAGCGAAAACTCATACGACTGGATCGTTGCTTTCTTCGCAATTGTTTGCACAAAGAGTGTTGCTGTTCCCGTTGATAAGGAGCTTCCCGACAAGGATATCAGTATGCTTATTACAAAGGGTGACGCTGAAGCTGTTTTCCACAGCAGAACTTACAAGGAAACTGCTGAGCTTCATCTCAAGAACGATGAAAGATGTAAATATGCTTTCATCACTACTCCCGGCTGCAAGGCTGAGGGTGGCAAGCACCTTTCAATCAATGCTCTTGCTGATATGGGCCGTGAGCTTCTCAAAAACGGCGATACACGATTTGCCGACACAAAAATTGAAAAGGACGACCTTGCAGCAATTGTATTCACATCAGGTACAACAGGCACAAACAAGGGCGTTATGCTCACTCACTATAACTTCTCATCAAACTGCGAAGGTGTTCTTGATTTTGTTGGCTCAGAGCTTTCAACAATGTCAATTCTTCCCATGAACCACGTTTATGAGCTTTCATGCAGTGTTCTTACAGCTATCTATATGAACGGTATTATTTACATCAACGACAGCCTTAAGAACATTCTTCCCAACATCAATGAATTCAAGCCCCACGCTATGGCTGTTGTTCCCCTTGTTCTTGAAGCTGTTTACAACGGTATCTGGTCAAAAGCAGAAGCAAGCGGCAAGGCTCCTATTATGAGAAAGATGATTAAAATCAGCAACAAGCTTCTCAAGGTAGGCATTGATATCCGCCCTGTTGTATTCAAGCAGATTACTGATAACTTCGGCGGCAGATTCCCCACAATGTCATGCGGCGGCGCTCCTGCAAGAGCTGACCACATCAAGAGCCTTTCAGAAATC
>JAFOXT010000340.1 GCA_017425745.1 Clostridia bacterium
TCACAAGTGACCACGGTTGTCACTTCAGAACAAGAAACCTTGAATACAAACGCTCATGCCACGATTCTGCAATTCATATTCCTCTTGTAATTTCAGGCGGAGACTTCAAGGGAGGGAAAAAGGAGAACCGACTTGTAAGCCTTCTTGACCTTCCCGTAACAATTCTTCATGCGGCAGATGTGCCGATTCCTGAGAGCTTCAGAGGGCTCAGCCTTACAGACGAGGTAAAAAGAGAAAATGTTTATATCGAAATCAGTGAGAGCCAGTGTGGCAGAGCAATAAGAACAGACAGATATACTTATTCGGTGTCAGCTCTTACACCTGTTTCGGGAATGACGAAGAAAAGTGCAAAGATTTACTTTGAAGACTACCTTTATGACAACGAAAAAGATCCGTATCAGAAGAAAAACCTTGTGAAAAATATTCAATATAAGAGTGTGCGTGAAGAGCTTAAAAAAATGCTTATAAAAGAAATGGAAAAAGCAGGGGAAAGGGATTTCAGAATTCTGCCTGCGATAAAAGCCAAGAGGGTATGATATGAATAAGAAGAAAATCCTGCTCGGCGTGTTAATCGCAATTCTTGTTATATTGCTGGTTATAGGCACAGGCTTTTTTATGGTGCTTTACGATTTGCAGAGCTCAGGAAATCTTTTTGAAGTTCAGGTGACTATAGACCCTGAGCCCGTCAGAGATTTTATAGTGGACTCCTTTGAATCTCTTTTGCCCACAAATTAAAAAGTAAAGGCTACCTTTTCAGGTAGCCTTTTAAGTTTATTCAAATCTTTTCATTGCGTCAACTGAAACAACGGTTGTGTAAGCGATAGAAGCAATTGACAAAATCAGGGTAACTATTGAGATAATTTGATATGTTTCTCCGTAAAGCGGTAGAATGAAAACTGAAATAAAATAAAGGGGAGGATTTACTAACGGAATCCAGTTTTTCAGCGGCTCCTTGTAGTAGATAAAATAAATAAAGAATGTGAATACTGAAAAAACAAGTGAGTAAAACGCATAGCCCAGAATTGAATCATTGCCGAAATCAAGGGGTCCGCCAAGCTTTGTTTTAATGTGCAGATACGGGTCAAGAACTGCATATACATTTACAGCGAGAGGATAAATCCAACCGAGATAATAACCGATTAGAGGTATAATTTTCTTCATAACTGACACTCCTTTCTGTGTCGGATAAAAGATTTTTATTTTAGCTGTGGCAATTGTTTTTGTAAACCTTGATTGAAACAAGCATACCTACAAGTGGTATTGCAACGCAGATGGACATAGCCATCAGATATTGATCAGTTATATCTGTTATTTGATAAAAAATTGAGTAAAGTGGAATATAAGGTATCATAAAAAATATTGCAGAAATCTCTGTAAGTCTTGATATAAAGGGAATTTCAAGTGCCGTTATGTTAACGAAGATACTGCTTATAAGCATAGAAAATAAAGGATAAATCAAGCTTATCATTGAAGATATATAATATGCTTTTTTATGAGCCTTTGCTGAATATTTGGCAATAACTATGCAAAGCACCGTAACAACAATCGGAAAAGCAAATACAATTTTTCCTGCAGGATAAAGATTTACCACTTCACCTAAAGCGAGTTTGCCTGACATCAGAATACCGATAATCCATATGCCGATGCCTGACAGAATTCCGAGAAAAATCTGTGCGGCTTTATTCATTTTAGCGTTCATATCAGCACCGCCTTTCTGTGTCTTAAAAGCTGATTTCAAATATGTAATATATAAGGAAAAACGTAACGCCTGACATTATGAAGTGAAGTAATTCTTTGATTTTTTCTTCTTTATTTTTGCTGATATAGGAAAGCTTAATAAGAAAGCTGACAATTGCAAAAATACCGAACACATGCCAAGTGAATAAATCTATAGGGAAAAGTATTTTATCAATAAGGGGATATATGAATTCAAAAATTTTTAAATCGGGAAATTCGATTTTACAGTATGCGAGGATGAAACTGTTTATTATAAAGTAAAAGCTTACAATTCCAAGACTTATATCTGAAAAAAGTTTTTGTCTTTTTGATAACATAAGGTTCAGTCCTTTCATTTTAAATTTTGTTTTCTTTGGCGGTTACATAGAAATCAGCTCCTTTCTGTAATTCCTTTTTACCACCTCTACTTTAAACAAAACTTAAAGTAAACACGAAATCCCTACGCAACAATTTGTTGCGTAGGGATTTTTACCATAAATCTTATTTAAAATACTTCACAGCTGACTTGAACATCTTGATTTCATAGTCACCGGGAACGTTCTTATAAAGACCGTAGCCGATTCTTTCGCTGTGACCCATCTTACCGAATACACGGCCGTCGGGTGATGTGATACCTTCAATTGCGTACATTGAATCGTTGGGATTGAAGTGAATATCGTTTGTAGCTTCACCGCTGAAATCAACATACTGAGTAGCAATCTGACCGTTCTTTGCAAGCTCAAGAATTGTCTTTTCGTCTGCAAGGAAACGACCTTCACCGTGTGAAATGGGCACATTGTAGATGTCGCCAACGTTTGTGTCAGCAAGCCAGGGGCTCATATTTGAAGCGATTCTGGTTCTTACAATGCGTGACTGGTGACGCGCAATTGTATTGAATGTAAGGGTGGGCATATTTTCATCTGAGTCCATAATCTTGCCGTAGGGAACAAGACCGAGCTTGATGAGTGCCTGGAAACCGTTACAGATACCGCACATAAGACCGTCTCTCTGCTGAAGAAGAGCAGTAACCTGTTCCTTTACAGCAGCATTTCTGAAGAATGCTGTGATGAACTTACCGCTACCGTCGGGCTCGTCACCGCCTGAGAAACCACCGGGAATGAATACCATCTGTGCAGTTTTGAGTTCCTTAGCAAACTCTTCAACGCTTCTTGCAATACCGTCAGCTGAAAGGTTGTTGATAACCATAATCTTGCTTTCAGCGCCTGCATCTTCCATAGCCTTAGCTGAGTCAAATTCGCAGTTTGTGCCTGGGAATACGGGAATAAGTACCTTAGGTCTTGCTACCTTGATAGCGGGAGCCTTGCGCTCAGCAGCGTTGAATGAGAATGTTTCAACCTTGGATGAAGACTGATCAATGTTGCATGAGAATACGCTTTCAAGCTTGTCTTCGTAAATCTTAAGAAGACCTTCGAGGCAAACCTTTTCATCACCGAGAGCGATAACAGCATCTTCTGTGATGTAACCGATTGTTTCGCCTTCTTCTACGTCGGGAGTAACCTCAAGAATGAAGCTACCGTAGCTGTAGTTGAAGATGTCTTCTACCTTGATGCCGTCTGCATATTTGAAGCCGAGACCGTTACCGAGACACATCTTCATAACTGCTTCAGCAACACCGCCGAAGCCGGGTGTGTAAGAAGCAACAGCCTTGCCGCTTCTCTGAAGAGCTGTAACCTTGTCGAAAATCTGGAGGAGACTTTCTGTTACGGGAAGGTGGTCAGCGTCAAATTCGGGAGTGAGCTTGATAACCTTGTTGCCTGCCTTTTTGAATTCGGGTGAAACAATGTTGTCAACCTTATCAGTTGTAACAGCAAATGATACAAGGGTGGGAGGTACGTCGAGGTTTTCGAATGTACCGCTCATTGAGTCCTTACCGCCGATTGCAGCAACCTTAAGGTCCTTCTGA
>JAFOXT010000341.1 GCA_017425745.1 Clostridia bacterium
GGGCGGTGTACACGGCGGTCAGCTCGCTTCTTCAATTGCGGCTGATATGATCAGTGACAAAATTAAAAAGTGTTATAATCCCGCTATGTCCGTTTCTTCTCTTGAAAATCTGCTTCTTTCGGCAGTAACAACCGCAAATGTTCTTGTATTTGACAGAGGAGATTTAGATATTTCCCTTAAGGGTATGGGAACAACAATCGTGGCGGCAATAATTAAAGATAATGAAGCTTGTATTGCTCACGTAGGCGACAGCAGAGCTTATATCATTGAAAACGATAAAATCAGACAGGTTACCCGTGACCACTCGCTTGTTCAGGAAATGTATGACAGCGGAAAAATCACCTTTGAAGAGATGGAAACTCATCCGCAGAAGAACATTATAACAAGGGCTATGGGTGTAGGAGAAGAAGTTGAGATAGACTTTGATTATGTCTGCATTAATGATAACGAAGCGCTGATACTTTGTTCAGATGGTTTAAGCGGTCTTATAAGTGAAAAAAGAATGCTTGAAATTTATAAAAGCAGCAGCTTTGAAGAGCTTGCTGAAAAATACATAGAAGAGGCAAACAGTGCCGGCGGCAAAGATAACATAACAGTTGTTGTTATGAAAGGATAGGTGATTGAAGATGGAAAATTATGTAGGAAAAAGACTTGACGGCAGATATGAAATAATGGAAGTACTCGGCGTTGGCGGTATGGCCGTTGTATACAAGGCTTTTGACAATATCGACCATAGAATCGTTGCGGTTAAAATTCTTAAAGACGAATATCTTGCAAATGCAGATTTCAAGCGCAGATTTATGAACGAATCAAAGGCTATTTCAGTTCTTTCACATCCTAATATTGTACGTGTATTTGATGTAAGCTACGGCGAAATTCTTCAGTACATAGTTATGGAATATGTTGACGGAATTTCACTTAAGGAATACATTGAACAGCAGGGTGTAATTGACCCAAGAGAAGCTCTCTACTTTGTGACTCAGATTCTCCGTGCTCTTCAGCACGCACACGATAAAGGTATTGTTCACCGTGATATCAAGCCTCAGAATATTATGCTTATTTCTGACGGCACAATCAAGGTAACTGATTTTGGTATTGCTCGTTTCAGCAGAAGCGAAACAAGAACAATGACAGACGGTGCTATCGGTTCAGTTCACTATATCAGTCCCGAACAGGCAAAAGGAAGCGTAACCGATGCCAAAACTGATCTTTACGCTGTAGGCGTTATGCTTTATGAAATGCTTACAGGCAGACTTCCTTTCCAGTCCGACAACGCTGTTTCAGTTGCTCTTATGCAGCTTCATAATGATCCTGTTAAGCCTCGCAGCATAAATCCTGAAATTCCCGTTGGTCTTGAACAGATCATTATCCGTGCTATGCAGAAAAATCAGAACGACAGATATCAGTCAGCTTCTGAAATTCTTATGGATATTGAAGCGTTCAAGAGAAATCCGAACATTAAGTTTGACTATTCTTACTATAATGATTCGGTTATCAGTGAAGAAAAGCCCGTTGCTAAAGCTCCTGTCAAGCCGCTCAGAAAAGAGCCTGCTCCAATACCTCAGGAAGCTTATGACGATGAAGATGATTCTGATGATTCATCAAAGAAAAAGACAATTGCTGTTCTTTGCGGTGTGCTTTGTGCACTTGTAATTTTCGCCTTTGCTCTGATTGCCTTCTTCCTTCCCGGAAATAAGGGGCTTGATGTGCCTGACCTTGTTGGCAAAAACTTCTATACAGATGTAATGTCAAATGCAATGTACGTTGATTTTTCCTTCTATCCTATAACTGATGAGGAAAGTGATGAACCTTCAGGTACTATTGTTGATCAGTCACCTGCAGGCGGTAAAATTCAGAAGGGCGGAACAATTACAGTTTACATTTCTGCTGCTCAGGAAAAAATTGAAGTTCCCGATGTATACGGTTATGAATACACTTCAGCTGAATCTGTTCTTAAAGGCGAAGGCTTTGAAGTTAAAGTTACTAAGGAAAAGAGCGAAGAAGTTGAAATCGGCAAGGTAATCCGTACTAAGCCTAAGAAGGGTACCAAGGTTGAATCAGGCTCACTTATTGAAATTTTTGTTGCAACAAGTGAAGAAATTGAACCGGTTGAAGTTCCTAACCTTGTTGGTATGACAGTTTCTGAAGCAAGAGCTGCACTTGAAGAGGTTGGTCTTATTCTCGACAGCTCAAGAACTGAATACAGACCCTCATCTTCACCTGCAAATACAATTATCGGCCACGAGTTGATTGGTGAAATGGCTTTTCCCGGAACAAGTCTTGCAGTTTTTGTAAGTACAGGCAGACCACCTGAAAAAACTGAAGA
>JAFOXT010000043.1 GCA_017425745.1 Clostridia bacterium
AGGGTGCTTGAAGCTGCAAAAAAAGAAAAAGCTGATATTGTAGGTCTCAGCGCACTTATGACCACCACAACAGAGGCTATGGCTGAAACAGTCAGACTTTTAAACGAAGAGCTTCCTCAGGTTAAAACAGTTGTGGGCGGAGCAGTGCTTACAAAGGAGTTTGCCGAAAAGATTGGTGCTACATACTATGCAAAGGACGCTATGGAAACAGTGAGATTTGCGCAACAGTAACTGAAAGCTCGTTGTTAATCCAGAAGCGATACAGCGGATAAGGTCTACCTTTATCCGCTCGAGCCGCATGGCTTTTACTTTTGCCGGTTGTGGCAAAAGTAAACAAAAACACGCTTTAGCTCCACACTACTCCGAGACCATAAAATTGTCGCCAAAAATTGCTGAACGGATTTCTTTATATTTCATTTCTGCTCACCTTTTCTTCATTCGGTCAACTTATGCTAATCGACAATTTTAAAGCTCTGCTGCTCTGAATAACGGCAACTGAGAGCTCTATACTGCGGCTTTCAGAAAATGAGATAAACGAATCCGCTGGTGTGCTATGTGCTCATAGCGAGTCAATCGTCTGCTTTATTGTTTACTCGTTCTTGCATTTAGGCTCCCGACATTCGCTGACCGCTGTTAGGGTTCCTCTTTAAAAATCTGTAGGGAAAGTGAATATATTCTGTGCGGTATATCTTAAGTTAATAACAAAAAATTAAGGGTGACTTGTGTCACCCTTTTAATCTTTTATTCAGCATCTTCCTTGAGAAGTGAGCAGTGGTTGAAGTCGGGAGCCTGAGTCATACCGCTGAATTTCTGACCCCAGAGGTCAGCCCATTTTTCACAGTAAACTGCACTGTAAGGTACCTGTTTCTTCTGTCTGTAGCCCTTGAAGCAGTTGCACCAGATAATTGAGGGAAGTGCAATTACAAGATAGTAAAGAGGGCCGAGGAGAAGACACTGCCATGTGTGGCCGTACTCGTGAATTCTGCAGTTGTAGCTCCATTTCTTGTTCTTCGGGTTATCCTTGATGAAAATGAAAAGACCCATTGAAAGACCGCCGCCATTCCAGGGCATATAAACGATTTTTGAATAGCCGAAGTGCTGCCAACGGTAGCCCTTGATTTTTGTGAAGAAAAAGAACATAAGTCCGCCAACAAGGTTAACGGGAAGACCCCAGGTCCACTGAACAAAGTAGAAAAGGAAATCAACGAGAGAGGTTTTCCAGTTCTTTTCTTTCTTTTGAGGTTCTTTCTGAGTAATATCAATTTTTGTATTCATTGTGTTTTCTCCTTAATATTATTTTGCTGTTCTGATTTTAGCCATCTCTTCTTCAATTTCAAGCAGAATGATGTATTCGCCGAGGTCATTCTTTTCAAGACGGTGTTCTTCAGAGGAGTTGTTGTTCTGACCGAGCCATGTGTTCTGATACTTCTGACCGGTGATAGATTCAACAACCTTGATTTCTTCTTCTGTAAGAGTAATGCTGCCGTACTTATGCTTTGTTGCAACTGCAGCACTGATAAGTCTGTGGTCGCCTTTATTCATCTCAAATCTGCGAAGAAGGAAGAGTGAAATAAGAGTAAAGGCAATGGGTACGATTACAACGCAAAGACGTACACCGAAAAGTGCACTGTTGGGCTGGTCGAAAAGTAAGCCTGTTGTCTTTTCGTATTCTGTAACCTCAGTACCGGTCTGAAGGCCGAACACACCGAGAATAACAAGCACAAGGCTCTGAATAGTAGTTGAAACGCAGGTTTTGATAAGTGTGTTGAATGTACCGATAACGCCCTCACGTCTTCTGCCGGTAATCGCTTCGTCAATATCGGAAATGTCAGGGAAAATGTTTGTTGCTGCGTAGCCGATACCTGATTTACCGAAGGGATAGCATATAGCAGTAAGCATAAGGATAATTGTCCATATAATTGAACCGCTGTTTTTCTCTGTAGGATTCATAAACAGACAGATAGCGAAGCCTAAAATCATAAGAGGTGTAACAATATACGCACACTTTTTCTTGCCGTGCTTCATTGTAACTGCATAGTTAAAGGGGAAGGCTGAGGTTTCAGCAATGCCTTCGATTGTTGTGAAAAGACCGTAAAGTCTGATAAGACGGGCAATATATCTGATGTAGAATACAAGTGATGAACGGTAGAAGTTACAAGCAGTGTTGTAGCAAAGGCTCATAAAGAAATACTGTCTGAAAGCCTTATTCTTAACAACGAGAGCATACTCATGAAGGAAATACTTAAAGTCAAACTTTTCAAGCTTAAGGTCAAGAGACGGCTTTTCTCTTACCTTTCTGAAGGTATGCACAAGACAGACAGCATACACTACGCCAAGGATAATACCAACAAGGAGCATCGGAAATTCAGAGCCTTTTTCAGGATCGCTGAATCCGAAAGCAGCAAGAACAGCCATAGCAAGTACGAATGACGGGAACATACCTATTGAGTTAAAGATGTATCCCACTGAGTTATACTGTGTTCTTAAGTCATAGTCGGGTGCAAGCTCGGGAAGCATTGCAACGTGGGGAACGTCAACGAATGAGTAAGCCGTTTTGTAAAGCACATACACTACGGTGAAATATACAACAGCCTGCACAGGTCTTGCTCTGCCGTCAAGGCCATAGGAATTCCAGAGCATAGCAAAGCTGACTGCGTAAAGGGGCATCGCCCAGAGAATGTAGCGTCTGTGTCTGCCGTACCTTGAACGTGTTCTGTCGGTTATAATACCGATAAACGGGTCAATAACAGCATCCCATATACCTGCAATAAACGTAACAATTGCTGCGTGCTCGGGCTTAAGGTTTACAACACCTGTAAGGAAAAGGGTGAAGTAAAGGCTGATAACATAGCCTGAACCTGATGTTGTGATGTTAGCACTACTGTAGTTGATCATAGGCATAACATCTTTTTTGAATGTACCTTTGACTCCGATAACCTTGAGAATCCTCTGTTCCAGAGTCGGTTTTGCCTGGGTGTTTGTCTCTGTACCCATATAAAATCCACTCCTAAAAATATATTCTATTTATTCTATCATTTTATGACACTAATGTCAAGGAAAGAAAACCTTTAAAACAGTTGCAAAATTCCTTTTAATATTGTACAATAAAAAAAGAAATATTATAAGGAGATGTTTTTATGTTTGCATACCCCGAATTTAACGAAAACGGTGTGAAGACCCTTTGCGAAATAGGCAAGCTTCAGCCCGAAATGAATATGACTATAAGAATCAAGAGATTCAAAGAAAACGAAACCCTTACACTCAAGGATGAAAGCTGTGAAACCGCTTTTCTTCTTCTCAAGGGCGAGGCTGAAATCAGTTGGAACTGCAAGACAGAAAAAATAAAGCGTGCTAATCCCTTTGAAAAAACACCCTACTGCCTTCACGTTCCAAAAAATACCGACGTTACAATAACAGCGAAGGAAGGCACAGAAATTCTTATTGAACAGACAGAAAACGAAAGATATTTCGACCCCGTTTTCTACACACCCGACGATATTCTCTATCAGGAATTCGGTAAGGGTCAGTGGGACGGCACAGGCTACAGAATCTGCTCAACTGTTTTTGATTACGACAACGCACCTTACTCAAATATGGTGCTCGGTGAAGTTTTCAATCAGCCCGGCAGATGGTCAAGCTATCCTCCTCACCACCATCCTCAGCCTGAGGTTTACTACTACCAGTTTGATAAGCCACAGGGCTTCGGTGCCTGCTTTATCGGCGACAATGTATTCAAAAGCACAGAGGGCAGTGCCTGCTTCATTACAGACGGCTACGACCATCAGCAGGTTGTTGCACCGGGCTATGAAATGTGCTATGTATGGATGATTCGTCACATTGACGGCGACCCCTGGTATAAGACCACACGTTTCTATGCTAAGGAACACGAATGGCTCGCTAAATAAATGCAGAATGCAAAGTGCAAAATGCAAAATAACTGACGAAACTTAAAAGTGAATCGTAGGGGCGGCCATTGGCCGTCCGCTTTTTTCGTGTGGAGTTGAACCCTTCCACTGCTGAAGCTGTTCCTCTTCCCTTTCAGGGCGACAAGACTGACGAAAGCCTTAAATTGTCATTCTTAACATAGTGAAGGCTGTCTATCTGACCGACAAACAAAATTGTAAAAATATAAGTGGAATTTTCTGTCCGTTTATGATATTATATTTTCAGTACAAAAAGTCTTTGAAAGAGGAAAAGAAAATGAACAAAACAGGTTTAATGAGCAAATGGTTTATCCCCTACTTCAAAAAGCACAAGGCCGTACTTATTCTCGACCTTTTCTGCGCTGCGCTCACAACGGGCTGCGAGCTCGTGCTGCCTATGATTGTGCGTGAAATTACAAGTATTGCAACAACTGAC
>JAFOXT010000342.1 GCA_017425745.1 Clostridia bacterium
ATTCTTCATGGTCAAAAGCTATGTCAGTAAAAGTGAAATAAAGAAACGGCAGGATTTCCTGCCGTTTTATTTTTATACTGAATACCCTCCGTCAACGGACATAACCTGACCTGTAAGAAAGCTTGCCTTAGCCGATGCAAGGAACTCACAAAGATAAGCAACATCTTCACCCTTGCCGGCACGCATCATCGGTGTGCAGTCAACAATTTCTTTAACATCTTCCTCTGAAAGGTGGGCGTTCATCTTTGTGTCAATGAAACCGGGTGCAATACAGTTTACGGTAATGCCTGAGGGTCCCACTTCCTTGCTGAGTGCTTTAGTAAAACCGATAAGCGCTGACTTTGATGCGCTGTAATGCACCTCGCAGGAAGCTCCGCAAATGCCCCACATAGAAGAAATGTTGATGATTCTGCCACTGTGATTTTTAATCATTGAGGGCAGAATTTCTTTTGTCAGCTTCATAGCGCTCATAATGTTTACGTCGAAAATCTCTTTTACTTTTTCGTCACTGCAAAGCTGAAAAAGCTCCTGATGGGCTATGCCTGCGTTGTTTATGAGAACATCAACTGTGCCGAATTCGGATAGAGCCTTTTTGGCAAGAGCTTCAATTTCCTCATTTTTTGTAAGGTCAGCTTTTATTATGAGAGCTTTTATGCCGTAAGTCTTTTCAAGTTCGTTTTTTATTTCTGAAGCCTTGTCTTCACTTTTATTATATTGCAAAGCAAGGTTGCATCCTATTTCGGCAAAAGCTTTTGCAATTGCTTCACCGATACCACCGGCTGCTCCGGTTATGAGAATATTCATAATATCACCTTTTTCTTAGTTGCGGATTGCCTCTCCTGAAAGGAGAGGTGGCACACGAAGTGTGACGGAGAGGTTTTATAATTCGGAGCTTTGCTCCCCACATTTCAACTTTCCACTTTTAACTTTCAACTTTTTAAATAACTGCCTTATTTACCTACGCAGAACTGAGAGAATACCTCATCAACAACTGCTTCTCTTGCCTTTTTGCCTGTAAGCTCAAGAAGTGCTTCAACTGCATCTTCAATGCATACGTTTATAGCGTCCATAGTCATACCCATATCTATTGCAGAAAGCGCTTCATCAAGAGATGCGAGAGCTTTTTCGGTGCAGACTCTCTGGCGCTCCGTTGTAAGCATAGCCTGTGAGGTGTCGATTTTGTCTGTGCCGAGAGCTTCCTCAATGGCTTTTGTAAGCTCTTCCTCGCCGTCACCCTCTTTAGCACTGATGAAAACTACCTTGCTGAGAGTTTCTGTAAGATAATCAATGTCTGTTTTTGAGGGAAGGTCGCTTTTGTTGACGATACCGATAACATCTCTGCCCTTGCAAAGGTCAAGAATTTCTCTGTCACTGTCGTCGAGCTTGGCTGAGCCGTCAAAAACTGCAAGAATAAGAGTTGCTCGTTCAATTCTTGTTTTTGCCATATCAACACCGATTGCTTCAACAACATCGTCGCTTTCACGGATTCCTGCAGTATCTGCAAGGCGAAGCACCACACTGCCCACGCGAACAGTTTCTTCAACAATATCTCTTGTTGTGCCTGCAATATCCGTAACAATTGAACGGCTGAAGCCTGAAAGCATATTCATAAGAGCAGATTTGCCTACGTTGGGCTTGCCCACAATTGCAGTTTCAACTCCGTCTGTAATAGCCTTACCTGCATCGAATTTTGAAAGAAGAGAGGAAAGTCCGTTTTTAACAGTGATTACACTTTCTCTGAGAGCTTCGTCGCTGAGCTCGGGGATTTCGTCATCGGGATAATCTACCCATGCGGCCATATTGGCTGAAGCGGAAAGAAGAATACTGCAAAGGTCATTTATTTTTCTGCTGAGTGCACCGTCGAGAGTGTTGAAAGCAGCCTTCATACCCTCCTGACCATGGGCAGAAATAAGGGACATAACAGCTTCTGCTTCTGAAAGGTCAAGCTTTCCGTTGAGAAAAGCACGTTTTGTAAATTCACCTGCTTCAGCAGGCTTTGCACCGCTTTGAAGAACAGCACGAAGCACCTGTTTGGTAACGAGTACACCGCCGTGGCAGGAAATTTCAACTGTGTTTTCACCGGTGTAGCTTTTCGGTGCTCGGAAAACAAGGGCAACGCACTCGTCAATTGCTTCACTGTCAAGGTAAACCTTACCGTGGGCGGCGGTATAACCCTTAAGTGAAGAAAGAGCCTTGCCTGATGTGGTTTTTATAACTCTGTCGGCAATTTCAATTGCATCATCACCTGAAATACGGATAACACCTATGCCGCCTGCTGAAAGCGGAGTTGCAACGGCAGCTATTGTATGAGACATATCATATTCTCCTAACTTTTTATTTGACTTTATTGATTATACAACACAAGAGCAATTATTTCAAGAAGGATTTATTACACTTTCTTTCTGAGTGTTACATAAGTCAAATTTTGTTAAAATAAAATTATAAATTTCTTTAAACGCATTTCACTAACATTTCAGAAAAGTAATATAGAATATCAGAAAAATTTTGAAAATGAGGATTTAGAATTATGAAAAAGAAAAGCTTTTTGAAATCGGCGACAAAAGCTGCCGGAATTATACTTGGTGTGCTTTGCGTGCTTGTGATCGGTCTTGTTCTTCTTGTTACTCACAATTTCGGAGACGCTTATGAAGATTACGATACCACCAACACAAATATTACAGAATACGGAAAAACTCTTGTATCTGCTCACCGTTCAGGCGGCGGAATTTTTCCTGAAAACACAATGATGGCTTTTGAGGGCTGTATTAATTCCGATACTTTCAGAACAGATATCTTTGAATTTGACCTTCACATCACAAAAGATAATCAGCTTATTATTCTTCACGACAGCACCCTTGACAGAACAACAGACGCTGAAGAGGTTTTCGGTGAAGAAGGTATCCGTCCCGAAAACTACACCTATGAGGAAATTTCAGTTCTTAACTTTGGTGACGATTTTGAAAACGACAACGGAGAAATGCCCTACAGAGGTCTCAGAGGTGACGAGGTTCCCGAAAGTCTTCATGCAGCAAGACTTCCTGATGTGCTTGATTACCTTCAGAGCAACGGCGACTTCGGTTATATAATTGAAATCAAAAATTCAGGAGAGCTGGGCAATAAGGCAGCTGATATTCTCTATAACACACTTAAGGAAAGAAATCTTCTGGACAATGCTGTAATCGGTACCTTCAACGACGGTGTTACAAAGCATATGGACGAAGCCTATCCTGATATGAAGCG
>JAFOXT010000343.1 GCA_017425745.1 Clostridia bacterium
CGACTCAGCAAAGGCTGATGCCCACTGACTCATAGCCTGCTCACTTGCACCCGAGCAGAGCATAACAAGAGCAAAAACATAGAAAAGTCTGGTTTTGAAAAGCTCCTTTACACTCATACTTTTGCTCTCACCGAGAATATCAGGAAAGGGTACATAACAAAAGTAAATTCCGTTTGCAAGGGGCACAAGAGCCCATATTACAGAAAGTATTCTCCAGTTTTCTACCGAAAACAAAGCAAAGAAAAGCGTGGACAAAAGCACAACGCACATATGTCCCCAACAGTAAAATGAATGAAGCAGACTCATAGCCCCTTCTTTGTTATCACTGGGACAAGCATCTACAAGTGGACTGATTATTACCTCAATAAGACCGCTGCCTGTTGCATATATAACAATTGAAATCACAATACCGATAAAGGGCGACATAATGTACGGCAGTACACTTAAGCTGCAAAGTCCTGCAGCCGCAAGAAGATGAGCCGCAATTGTACATTTTTTGTAGCCTATTTTATCAATAAAGTAAGCTGCAAGGTAATCCACTACAAGCTGAAAGCCAAAGTTTATTACAATAAGAAGAGATATTTTGTCATAAGGCAAGCTGAAATCCCTTTGAAAGGTAAGAAACAGCAAGGGAAGAAAATTATTGATTATTGCCTGAACAAAATATCCTCCGTATGATGCATAAAATGTATGCTTGAAATTGTTTCTGATTGCCATTTTTATTCTCCTGAAAATATTACTTCAAAAATTCTACCACAGAGAAATTAAAAGTCAAGCATATGTGAATTTTTAACAGGAAAAATCTTGAAAAAATTTGCCACGGAGTGTATAATTTATCCATTCCAAAAAGAAAAGGAGAAAAAATTATGGCAGTAATCAAAAAAGCAGTCGCAACAGCAATGGCACTCTTTATGGCTTTTTACGGCTTTATCGGAATGACAGGCAATGTAAGCGACGACTACACAGAAGGCAAGTACAAAAACGTTATCCTTATGATTGGTGACGGTATGGGCTTCAACACCCTTGAGGCAACCAAGGCTCAGAGAGGCGTTTCTCTCGCTATGGAGACAATGCCCGTAAAGGCTCAGTCACAGACCTGGTCATACCTTATTCCTGCAACAGACTCAGCTGCAGGCGGCACAGCTCTTTCAACAGGCTGCAGAGTATGGATTAACTCTCTTGGAGTTTTTCCCTTTGACCCCTTCACAATCAATGATTTCAATGTACCCATCAACATTTGCGAGCTTGCAAAACGCGACGGTAAGGCTGCAGGTGTTGTTACAACAGACAAGACAAGCGGTGCTACTCCCTCTTCATTCTCAGCTCACGCTCTTTCAAGAACAATGGAAAAGGATATTTCAAAGGACCAGCTTGCTTCAGGTCTTGACCTTATCTGGGGTGCTTCAAGCGAAAGCATCAACGAGGAAAACACAAAAGCAAACGGCTTTACTTATATCGGCAACGAGGATGAGCTTATGGCTCTTACTGCAGGCAGCAGAAGCTTTGCACAGTTCAGCTTTGACGACCTCAAAAACTGCAGAAACAATCACAACACTCCCACCATTGAAGAAATGACAGAAAAGGCAATTGAAATTCTTGATGCTGATGAAGACGGTTTCTTCCTTATGGTTGAAGGTGCTTGCATTGACAAGTTCTCACACGATAACGAATTCGAAGGCGCAACAATGAGCACAGTAGAATTTGACAAGGCTGTTAAGGCAGCACTTGACTTTGCGGCAGAAGACGGCGAAACTCTTGTTGTTGTAACTGCTGACCACGAAACAGGCGGTATCAAGCTTGACAAGAAGACAGGCAATTACAAGTACACATCCGGCAGCCACACAAACGTTGACGTTCCCGTATTTGTTTCAGCAACTGATGCAGGCTTCAAGTCAGGCGACAAGGTAAAGAACCGTGAAATTCCCGTTCAGCTTGCAAGAGTTATGGGATACGGCGAAAAGGAATTCCCTGCTGCAAGATAACTTTTAAATGCAAAATGCAAAGTGCAAAATGCAAAATTAAGGACTGCCTGACGGCAGTCCTTTTTCACGAAATAAAGTAAAAAATATGCCACCCGTTTTTTTACGGGTGGCTGTTTTCTGTGAATTAATTAATACATCGGTTCTGCTTCATTATGGTTTTTAAAAATAAGATGTGCTCCTTCTGTGGGATCAACAACATATTTCTCTGTTACAAAGTCATCGGGATCTGTACCATCCCAAAGTTTCCATTTAAATCCATACACTCCAAGTTCAGTTTCAATCGCCTCTTTGTATGAATCGTATTTACCAAACTTGTATGATACTTCCTGATCAAACAACGCGTTTGTGTCGTAATTTTCAGGATAATCTTCATAGAAATAAAGTCCGAGACCGCTACTGTAACCGGGATCGTAAAGATGTTTTTCAATTTCAATACTATCTGCAGAAACCTTTAACAATCTATAGTCAGCACTGACGCCCTCATATCTGCTTAAAATATTAAACATAATGTAATCTTTATCATTCGCATAAAATTCTATGTCTTCTGAGTAAGAATAAGTTACACCTTCACCGCTATACTCCTTTTCAGGTCGCTCGATTTTCAATAAATCAATTTCCCTTGCAGCGTCTTCGTTGATTTTTACATAACGCACATTAATATCCTTAAAGTATCCGTTTTCATAAAAATCAGCAGTTACTGCAATCATATCTGTTATTCCGTCACCGTCGAAATCTCTTATAAGCTTACCGCTTTTTTCGCCCTCATAGTACTCACTATAAAAGGCTTCAAGAATTTCTTTTTCTTTTTTTGAATTGTCAGGCTTATTCCCTTCTGACTTATCTGCGCACGCCGCAAAAGAAAACAGCATAAGCACCG
>JAFOXT010000344.1 GCA_017425745.1 Clostridia bacterium
ATATAAAACAAAAACCGAGCCATTACTGACTCGGTTTTAAATTTTGACTTAGTCAATCTCTACTGAGATTTTTGTGTCGCTTCTGTTTGCAGTTGCACGCATTACGGTTCTGATAGCCTTTGCAATTCTGCCCTGCTTACCAATAACTCTACCCATATCATCCTGAGCAACATGAAGGTGATATACAACAACACCCTCTTCGTTAATGTCGTCAACTTCCACAGTTACCTTTTCAGGCTCATCAACGAGACCTGCGGCAATTGATACAAGTAAATCTTTCAAGGTGCGTTCCTCCGTCAAAATTATTTAACGATGTCGCACTTCTTAAGAAGAACTTTAACAGTGTCAGTGGGCTGAGCGCCGTTAGCAATCCACTTCTGAGCCTTTTCAGCGTCAATCTTGATTTCAGCGGGTTCCTTCATGGGGTTGTAGTAACCGATTTCCTCGATGAAACGACCGTCACGGGGATATCTTGAATCTGCTACTACTACACGATAGAAAGGTGCTCTCTTTGCGCCCATACGGCGAAGTCTGATTTTTACTGCCATTTTTGTTTACCTCCAAAAATTAATTTATATTGTTTTATATTTAATTAACACACTGATTTTTGCGTGTTTCTTACATCGGGAAACCGCCACCATTGAAGCCGTTCATCATGCCGGGCATATTTCTCATACGCTTCTGCATCTTCTTAGATGACTTACCGTTCATCTGCTTGAACATCTTCTGCATCTGTCTGTACTGGCTGAGAAGGCGGTTAACGTCCTCAACCTGCATACCGCAGCCTGCGGCAATTCTTCTTTTTCTTGAGGGGTTGATTATGTCGGGCTTTGCTCTTTCCTGAGGAGTCATAGAAAGGATAATCGCCTGAACACGGTCAAACTGTCTCTCGTCAACCTCAACCTCGTCAATCTTTCTTCCCACACCGGGAATCATCTTAAGAAGGTCCTTGATTGAACCCATTTTTCTTACCTGCTGAAGCTGGTCAAGAAGGTCGTTGAGGTCGAATTTATTTTTTCTGAGCTTTCTTTCAAGCTCAAGGGCTTTCTTTTCGTCAAGCTCCATCTCAGCCTTTTCGATAAGGGAGAGCATATCGCCCATACCGAGAATTCTTGAAGCCATACGGTCGGGGTGGAAAACATCAAGGTCGCCAAGCTTTTCACCTGTACCGACAAACTTGATGGGCTTGCCTGTAACAGCTCTTGCTGAAAGGGCTGCACCACCTCGTGTGTCACCGTCAAGCTTTGTAAGAAGAAGACCGTCAATGCCGAGCGCATCGTTGAAGGAGGTTGCAACATTAACTGCATCCTGACCTGTCATTGAGTCAACTACAAGCATAATTTCGTGGGGATGAACCTCACTCTTGATGTTTTTGAGCTCGTTCATAAGCTCTTCGTCAACGTGAAGTCGACCGGCTGTATCAAGGAAAACATAGTCGTGACCGTGATCCTTTGCAAAGGCAACAGCCTTTCTTGCAATTTCAACGGGATCAATCTGACCCATTTCAAAAACGGGAACGCCTGCTTTTTCACCTACAACCTGAAGCTGCTTGATAGCAGCGGGTCTGTAAACGTCACAACCTACAAGAAGAGGTCTGTGACCCTTGTTTTTAAGCATAAGTGCAAGCTTTGCACTGTGAGTTGTTTTACCTGAACCCTGAAGACCGCACATCATAACAATCGTGGGAGGGTGGTTAGCTGTGTTGAGTCTGGACTTTGTACCGCCCATGAGATTGGTAAGTTCCTCATTAACGATTTTGATAACCATCTGTGAGGGAGTAAGACTTTCCATAACCTTTTCGCCAACAGCTCTTTCGGTTACGGTTTTTGTAAAGTCCTTAGCAACCTTGTAGTTAACGTCTGCTTCCAAAAGAGCAAGACGAACTTCTCTCATGGCTTCCTTTACGTCGCTTTCGGTAAGTGAACCCTTACTTCTGAGCTTTTTAAAGGCGGCTTCCAGTCTGTCTGAAAGACCTTCAAATGCCATAATATCAATCCTTAATAGTTATTTGTCTGAGGTTTATTCACCCATCATCTGAGTGAGAGTGGAAATTCTCGATGTTGCATCGTTGATTTCTCTTGAAAGAATAGTTTTGCGGTTGATTTCGTCAATAAGCTTGATAAGCTCGCCGATTTCTTCAAGACCGGACTTAAGAGTCTCGTTTCTTCTGTAAAGGCCGAGATGTTCTTCAAAAGCGAAAAGCTGAGCTTCAGCACGCTTGATTGCATCACGTACACCCTGACGGGTAATGCCTTCATTCTCCGCAATTTCTGCAAGGGAGAGGTCATCGTTGTAATAATAGCAGATGAAATCCTGCTGCTTCTGAGTGAGCATTTCGCCGTAAATATCGAAAAGGTTAATTACGTCAAGATTCTTCGCCATTTTTACCCCTCCTTTATCTCTTTCTGAGACCTCTGTAAAGACTTAAAACTTTACAGCCTCGATATTATACTAAAAACATCTGTAAAAGTCAATACCTTTACAGATGTTTTTTTGCATTTTTTTGATTTATTTATTTTTATTTTCCTTAGCGAAAAGGGTGTAGGAATAAACCGTGGGTATAATAACGGCAATAAAGACTATAGATAACATAATGAAGACATTTTCAAAGAAGGCAGTAAGCATCATAATAGCGCCTGCACCGACCCACAATTTACCGGCAAGACGGTGAGTTTTATTCCAGTTTTCTTCACTGCTGAGTGTCCAGGGAAGCTTGATACCCATAGTATAGCTTTGCTTACATTTGGGCAGATAATTGCCGATTATAATGAAAACAACACCCATAAACAGCATTATCCAGGAGCCTGCCTTTACGGTTTTTCCGAGAGCGTGAGAGTAGGAGAGAGTAGTGATGAGAATGGTTATGCAGGGGATAATCCACAGCACAAGCTTCATCATAGTGTCGCTGATGTTCTGTCTTTTTGGGTCAGCATTTGTGCCGAAAAAGCAAACAAGGTGAAATCCAAGCATCATAAAAGGCATACCGAAAACAACAAAGGCTTTACTGCTGAAGCCATCAGGAGTACCGTTGGCTCCGAAGTGAGTTGCAATTTCATCGGGAAGCACATTCCAGTAAATAATGCCGAAAATAATGGGAAGAAGTGTAATAATTGATGTAATAACAAGGGTTTTCAAGTATTTCTTAATCATAAAAGTATCCTCCTTTAACAGTATAGGCTCAGTCTTTGAGATCTTTTATCCAAAGCATAATTTCTTCAAGGACTGATGCGTTTAAATCGTAGTAAATGAATTTTCCGTCGCGGGTATCACGGATAAGGTCGGCATCCTTTAATATAGAAAGGTGCCTTGAAATTGCCGCACCCGAAATGGGAAAGGTGTCGCTGATTTCACCTGCAGAAAGTCTGCCTTTTTTGAGCATATTGAGTATTTCTCGTCTTGTGGGGTCTGCAAGGGCTTTGAGAGTGTTTTGTATGCTCATAAGTATCACCTCTTCATAGATATTTAACATTTAACTTAAATGTTAAATGAATTATAACACGGGGTAAAGGCTTTGTCAAGCGATGCGGAAAAAATTTTTTGTGATATAATATAAAAAATCAGCATTCAATGAAAAATTTCAATCCTCTCAATTGTGTTATAGGTGAAAGGAGGTTTTAAAATGTATTCATTTGCTAGCGACGAATACATAGAACTACTTGTAGAAACACACAGTGACTCAATGCTGAAAGCCGCATACGCACTGCTTAAAAACCGCGATGATGCTGAGGATGCCGTTCAGGAGGCTTTTATGAAGTTTATGGAAAAGCAACCTCGTTTTAACGATGATGAGCACGCAAAGGCCTGGCTTTTAAGAGTTACAATCAACCTTTCAAAAAATATGCTCAAGGCGTCTTGGAGAAAAAACAAGTCTGAAACAGAAGAAGCTTTATATCAGGAAAATCAATCTGACGAGGTGCTTTCCTGCGTTATGAAGCTGGAGGAAAATTACAGAACAGTGATACACCTCTATTATTATGAAGGCTATTCTATAAAGGAAATAGCTTCAATTCTTAAGTTGCCGTCTGCAACCGTCGGAACAAGGCTTAAACGGGGCAGAGCGAAGCTTAAAAAAATGCTGGAAGGAGATGTTTCCATATGACATTCAGAGAACTTTATGTTAAAGAAATGGACGAAATAACTTTCAGCGAAGGCTTTCAGATTCGTACAGCCAACCTGATGAAGCAGAAGGCAGAAGGAAAGGATGAAAAGGTTTTGCAAAAAAGAAAACCTGCAAGAGTTCTTGCGGTAGTTCTTGTTATTATCGCTCTGCTGTCAACAGTAGCGTTTGCAGTTTCTTATTACCTTTCAGCAAAGGAAGTTGCTGAGTATATGGGTGATAAAGAAATTGCCGAAATGTTCAAGGACAGCGAATGTGAGCCTCAGTCGGTGAGCAACGGCACTTATGATGTTACATTTCTTGGGGTAACAACAGGTGCGAAGCTTAATATGACAGAAGGCTTTGAAACAGAGGAAACAAGAAGCTACGCAGTTGTTGCAATCAGAAACACAGACGGCTCACCGCTAAGTCTTATGGACGGAATGCCCATAAGCTTTGCCCCTGTAATTGAGGGCGTAATGCCATTTCAGAGTTGGGCAATACTGAACTTCAGTGCAAGCGGTCTTGAACGTGAGGGTATTCTCTATTATCTTTTTGATTATGAGAACCTTGAGGTTTTTGCTGACCGAACAGTTTCAATTGCACTTCTTGAGGGTGTAATGTTCCCGGGACCCGAAGTTCTTACAATGGACGAAAACGGTAAAATCGTCTATGCTGAGGGCTATATGGGTATCAGAGGAATGTTTGACCTTCCTTTGGATGAGTCTGAAGCTGACCCTGAAGCAGCTGCAGACCTTCTGAGTAACTATTAATCAGGATATTTAACTATTGTCACTAATAAAAAGGAACGGCGTGGATAACCGTTCCTTTTGCTTTTTGTAATGAATAATTGTGAGAAAAAGAACTCCGATCAGACCCCTCTGTCAAAATTCTTTAAGGAATTTTGACATCTCCCCTTTCAGGGGAGACAAGGGTTTATCATTTTATATTCGTGCAATTTTTCTCGTCGCCCCTGAAAGGGGAGATGTCATACGCAGTATGACAGAGGGGTTCACTTCAGCGTTACAATTGTCACACCTGTTTCACCTTCGCCGTAAACACCAAGGCGGAAGCTCTTTATAAATCTGTTCTTTCTCAGATGCTCGTGAATTCCCTTTCGAAGAACTCCTGTTCCCTTGCCGTGAATAATTGTGATTTCACCAAGTCCTAAACGAAGCGCCTGGTCAACATAACGGTCAACCTCAATTATGCCTTCCTCAACGTTCATACCTCTGAGGTCGCAACGTGTCTGTGCCTCTGTTCCCGGTGAGAAAACTCTCTCGGTACGGTTGGGTACATTTCTCGGCTTTGTGCTTTCCTTTGCTTTCTTTTCAGAAAGGCGGAGGTTTTTCTCCGGTGTACGCATTTTGATAACACCTGCAAGAATTTCAACGTTACCCTTTCTGTCCTTGAGTGCTGTGACTGTTGCCGTTTTACCCATATCCACAACGAAAACCTCATCGCCAACCTTAAGCGGTCGGGGAAGCACATAGTTTTCGTCTTCAATAACTGTCTGAACAACGGGGTTGGTTATGTCGTCAAATTCAAGCATACCGCGTTTCATCAATTGCTTTGCACGGCGAGCCATTTCAGCCTTGTCTTTGCTCTTTTCGCTTTCCTTCTTAAGCTGTTCAAGCTCGTTCTGAAGTGCGTAAGCGCTGCGCTTTGCCTGTTCAACAATTTTTATTGCCTGACTCTGAGCCTTTTCAAGCTCGGTCTTACGCATCTCTTCAATGCTGTCCTTATATTTCTTTGCTTCAGCCTTTTCTTTTTCGGCTTCAGCTCTCAGCTGTTCGGTAATTTCTCTTTGTCTTTCGTATTCCTGACGGCTGTTTTCAAGGTTTTCAATAACCGATTCAAATTCAGCCTTATCAGAAGATACAAGCTCTTTTGCTCTTTCAATAATCTCTTCACCCATACCCAGTCTGAGAGAAATTGCAAAGGCGTTTGAACGGCCGGGTGTACCGATAAGAAGACGGTAGGTGGGTCTGAGAGAAGCAACATCAAATTCGCATGAGCCGTTTTGTGTGCGTGGAGTTTTGAGGGCATAAGCCTTAAGCTCAGCATAGTGGGTGGTTGCCGCAATTTTTGCACCCTTTTCGTGAATTTTTTCAAGAATTGAAATTGCAAGAGCCGCACCCTCAACGGGGTCAGTACCTGCGCCTAATTCGTCAATAAGTACAAGGCTTCTGTCGTTTACTGTTTCAATGATATCAATAATATTCACCATATGTGATGAGAAGGTTGAAAGCGATTGCTCAATACTCTGCTCATCACCAATATCAGCTAAAACGTGGTCGAAAACTGAAATTTCACTTCGGTCAGAAACGGGTATCATAAGTCCGCACATAGCCATAAGGCTCATAAGACCGAGAGTTTTGATTGAAACGGTTTTACCGCCCGTGTTGGGACCTGTTATAACAAGGGTGTCAAAATCCTTGCCAAGACTTATAT
>JAFOXT010000345.1 GCA_017425745.1 Clostridia bacterium
ATGAATTTATAAGAGATCCTCTTGACGCTTATGAAAACAAGATTTTCTGCAAGGGTGCACCTCTTAAAACCGGTGTAATCTGGAACAAAGACTATATAGAAGAGGACAAATAAAATGAAAGCTATTGTAATACCAAATCCCAACGAAATTGAAATCAGAGAAGTGCCTATGCCTAAGGTGAAGGAGGGCGAGGCTCTTCTTAAGGTAAAATATGTAGGTATCTGCGGTGCTGATGTTGCTTCATTTACAGGCAATCAGCCTTTTACAACCTATCCGAGAATTCCCGGTCACGAATTTTCTGCAGAAATTGTGGAAATTCCCGAAAACGACCGTGGCCTCAAAAAAGGTGATATTGTAACCTGCAACCCATACTTCAACTGCGGAACCTGCTATTCTTGTGAAAGAGGCTATGTAAACTGCTGTACTGATAATCAGACAATGGGTGTACAGCGTGACGGTGCATTCTGTGAATATATCTCAATGCCCATAGAAAGAATCTATGACGGCAAGGGACTTTCAGCAGAGGAGCTTGCTCTTATTGAGCCTTTCTCAATTTCTCAGCACGCAGTTTCACGTGCCGAAATCAAGGACACAGATAATGTTCTTGTAATCGGTGCAGGCCCTATCGGTCTTTTTGCTCTTCTTGCTGCAAAGCAGAAGTGCAAGAAAATTGCTGTTGCAGACATTCTTGATAACCGTCTCAAGCTTGCTGAAGAATACGGTGCAGATGCAGTAGTAAACACAAAAACTCAGTCACTTGAAGAATTTACAAGGGAATTCACAAACGGCAACGGCTTTGACGTTTGCATTGAAGCCTGCGGTGCACCCGAAACCTTCCTCGGCTGTATTGATAGCGCTGCCTTTGCGGCTAATATTATCCTTATCGGTAACGGCAAAAGAGAAACAAGCTTTGTACATTCAGTTCTTCTTAAAAAGGAGCTTAACGTTCACGGCAGCCGTAACGCACTTAAGGACGATTTTATCAATAACATTGACCTTGTTGCCTCAGGTAAGGCAGACGTTATGAAAATGGTAAGCGGTGTTTACGAAATGGCTGACGCTCTTGATGCCTTCAAGGCTCTCAGCAACAACGACGGAACACTTGCAAAGCTTCTTATAAAAATAGGTGACTGATATGAAAGAAACAGTAATACAGTTCGGTGAAGGCAATTTTCTCAGAGGCTTTTTCAACTATTTCCTTCACGTAATGAACGAAAAGGGTCTTTATGAGGGTAAGGCAGTTGTAATTCAGCCAAGAGCAGGGGGTAAATGTGCTCTTCTTAACGCTCAGGACTGCAAATATAATCTTTACCTCAGAGGTATTGAAAAGGGCGAAATCAAAAAGGAGCACTACCTTATTGAGTCCATTTCACGCTGTGTTGACCCTTATAAATATTTTGACGAATATATGGCTCTTGCCGATAATCCTGACTTCAGATTTGTGGTTTCAAACACAACAGAAGCAGGTATCAGCTTTGATGAAAATTGCAGCTTTGACGATAAGCCCTGTACATCTTTCCCGGGAAAACTAACTCAGCTTCTTTATAAGCGCTATGAAAACGGAATGAAGGGCTTTGTTTTCCTTCCTACTGAGCTTATTGACAATAACGGCGATGCGCTTAAAAAGTGTATTCTTCAGTATGCAGATTTATGGGAGCTCCCGGAAGGCTTTGTTAACTGGATAAACACAGAAAACACCTTCCTGAACACTCTCGTTGACCGTATTGTTACAGGCTATCCCGGTGACGAAACTGCAGAGCTTCATCCCGATGACAAGTATCTCGACACTGCAGAGATTTTTCACCTGTGGGTTATTGAGGGCGATTTTGAAAAGGAATTTCCCCTTAAAAAAGCAGGCTTCAATGTAGTCTGGACAGACGACGCAAAGCCCTATAAAAAAATAAAGGTGCGAATTCTTAACGGTGCTCACACCTCACTTGTTGCTCTTTCGCTTCTTTCAGGTATTGAAACTGTAGGTGAGGCAATGAATGACGAAGCTGCTGAAGCTTTTCTTCAGAAGGCTATGAACGAAGAAATTCTGCCTACAATCGGCGACAATGAGGAAAGCAGAAGCTTTGCCGAAAGTGTGTTTGACCGTTTCAGAAATCCCTTTATCAGCCACAAATGGCGCTCAATTGCACTTAATTCAGTAAGTAAGTTTTCAGTAAGAGTACTTCCTACCTTGCTCGAATATAAAAAGCAGAAGGGCGAGTATCCCAAGTGCCTTACTCTTTCACTTGCAGGTCTTATTTACTTTTATAAAAACGATACACCCGAGGATGCTGAAGCTGTAACAGAGAAAATGAAAAAGGGCAGTATTGCTGAAATTCTTTCTGATGCTTCACTGTGGCAGACTGACCTTTCAGATATGACAAATGAAGTTAAGGCTTATTACAGTAAAATCGAATCACAGGGTGCAAAGGAAACAATTAAATGGATACTGTCAGAATAAACGAAAAAGACAATGTGGTTGTAAGCCTTTCAACGGGACACAAATCTGCCTTATGCGATATAGAAAAGGGCAGTGACATAATCAAATACGGTTATCCCATAGGCTACGCCACAGAAAACATAAAAAAAGGTGACCATGTTCACTCTCACAATATGAAAACCAAGCTGGGAGACATTCTTTCTTATGAATATGCTCCCGAGTTTTCTGAGCTTGCACCCATAGAGCCCTTCACAATCGAAGCCTTTGAGCGTGAAAACGGTGAAATCGGTATCAGAAACGATATCTGGATTGTGCCTACTGTGGGCTGTGTCAACAGTATTGCAAAAATACTCAGCGAAAAAACGGGTGCAATCTGCTTTTCTCACCCATACGGATGCAGTCAGCTTGGCGACGATATGAAAATCACTCAGCTGATTTTAAAGGGCCTTATCACTCACCCCAATGCAGGCGGAGTGCTTGTGCTGGGTCTTGGCTGTGAGAATAACAACATTCCCGAAATGAAAAAGATTCTCGGTGAAATAAACGAAAAAAGAATCCGCTTTCTTTCCGTTCAGGACTGCGAAGATGAAATCAGCGAAGGCACAAGGCTTATTGAAGAGCTGAAAGCAATTGCTTCAGAGGACAGACGAACAGCTGTGCCCGTTTCAAGGCTTAAAATCGGTCTTAAATGTGGCGGCTCTGACGGCTTTTCAGGTATAACCGCAAATGCTGTTGTGGGTAAGCTTACCGATAAAATCTGTGCTATGGGTGGCTCTGCCGTACTGACAGAGGTTCCTGAAATGTTCGGTGCAGAGCTCACACTTTTCAAAAGATGTGAAACAAAAGAGGTTTTTCAAAAAAGCGTAAAGCTTATCAATGATTTCAAGCAGTATTTCAAGGACCACGGTGAGCCCGTTTCTGAGAACCCTTCACCGGGTAATAAAGAGGGTGGAATAACTACCCTTGAGGAAAAATCTCTCGGCTGTGTACAAAAGGGCGGTACTGCAAAAATTGTTGATGTGCTCCAATACGGAGAAAAGGTTGAAAAACCCGGTCTCAGCCTTCTTGACGGCCCGGGTAACGATATTGTTTCCGTTACTAATCTCTCTGCTGCAGGAGCCCATATGGTGCTTTTTACAACGGGCAGAGGCACACCCTTAGGCGGAGCAGTGCCAACGGTTAAAATTGCTTCAAACGACAATATTGCATCTAAAAAGCCCCATTGGATTGATTTTTCTGCCTTTGGTGAAGATAAGGATAAAAAGGCTGAAGAGCTTCTCAGTCTTATTAAAGAAATTGCAGACGGAAGGCCCACCAAAAACGAGCTTCTCGGCAACCGTGAAATTGCAATTTTCAAGGACGGTGTAACCTTATGATTATTGACGCACACGCACATTTATGGAAAAAACAAAATGGTATAGTTGGCGGCAAGCCCGTTTATGATGTAGGTGGAGGAAAAAGCAATTTCGGCGGCGAAATCAAGCAGATGATGCCACCTTATATGACTGACGGAGAAAACACTGCAGAGCGTTTTCTCTCTAATATGGACTATGCGGGAGTTTCAGGTGCTGTTATTACTCAGGAGTATATTGACGGCAATCAGGACGAGTATCTGCTTAGCTGCAAAAGCGACAGAATAAAAATCTGTGCGCTTTATGAGGAAAAGGAAATGGGCGACATCAGTGGCTTTGACGGAATAAAAATCTGTGCAGGCCGTCTTGCCGATAAGAATCTCCTTAACCACCTTGAGCCCTTCAGACTTGCCGAAAGGTACGGCAAATTTATTTCAATTGACCTTGCCGACGGTGATGAACAATGTTCAGAAATGCATAAAATTGCTGAAATGTTTCCCAATTTGAGAATTGCAATCGGTCATTTCGGTATGGTTACAAGAGAAAACTGGCTCCAGCAGATCAGGCTTGCAAAGCATAAGAATGTGTTTATTGAAAGCGGCGGCATTACCTGGCTTTTCAACAGCGAGTTTTATCCCTATCCTTCAGCAGTAGCTGCAATTAATGAGGCGGCTTCACTTGTGGGCTACGATAAGCTGATGTGGGGCAGTGATTATCCCAGAACAATGACGGCAATCACCTACAAAATGAGCCTTGACTTTATTGAAAAAACAAAGGAAATCTCAGAGGAAAACAAAAAGCTTATCCTCGGTGAGAACGCAAAAAAATTCTACGGCTTTAAGGAATTACCCGTACCGCAGAGGGTTAAGAATATGGTTGAAGATTAAGCTTTTTAGCTTAAAGAAAGGACTGATTACAAATGAAGAAAACAGCTTCTAAAATTTTATCTTTTCTTATGGTGCTTACAGTTTTATCAAGCGCTTTCTGCTTTAACCTCAGTGCATTAGATGTTGTTTTGAAGCCGTCAGACAGCGTAGTGATAATTCCGCCTAAGGATCCACCATCAGGAAAGGTGGTTACCATAACCTATGAGTGCTGTGAAAACTGCAGCTACAAAAAGACTTTTACCTACACCGAGGGAAAAGAAATCAAGGCTGAGGTAAGAGGCGGTTGTCTTGACGGAAAAAACGCTTTTGTCTGCTGGGTTGACGAAAAGGGCAACAGATATTACGGCGGTGATACCTTACCCTTTGAATCTGTAACACTGAAGGCAGAGAAAATTCCTCTTTTACTCAGCGGTGATGAGGTTCTCAGCTTTTCTAACTCAGACGAGTATTACCATACCGAAGAGTTTGACGGCTATTATATGAATGAAGCTGATTACAAGGCGATGCAACGCAATATCACACGAGTATTCGGCTTCGGCACTTTTCCCACAACGGGACTGCTTGTTGCACTTTCCACCTATAAAAACTGGGAATGGGTGGGCTCCTGCTACGGAATGTCAAGCCTTGCTTTTCTTCAGCATTACGGAGTGATAGATGTGCTTGAGCCTGAAAAGGGTGTTGACAGCCTTTCTGATCTCACCAACAGTGCCGATGTGGCAAGTAAAATCAATTATTATCAGTGGTCGGCAGCGGGCAGCTTTCTCTGTGAAAACTTTGCTCTTAAAAAGGGCACGCAATTATATTCCCGTCAGATAGAAAAGCTTTATGAAACTGTTTCCGAGGGTAATGTTGTATTGTTCACCTTCTATTCCGGAGATATTTTTGTCAGCTCGGGACACACAGTGCTTCTTGTAGGTGCATACACCGAGGATGACGGCACAAGGGTGCTTATATCCTATGACCCGAACAATCCTGAGGACTATCAGAGCGGTAAATTTGAACAGAGATTTTACATTGACCCTGAATGCACTTACATTAAAAAGGTTTATAATGCAGAGCAATGGGCATATCTTTATGTGAACGCATTCAACTGGACAGATGATTACCGTCATTTTGAGCCTTTTAATATGGACTGCAAGGGTAGTGCATCTCAATGGTATTCACACTTTGCAAAGCAGCTTATTAAAAATGCAGGCTTGTTTTTGGAATCTCTGCTGAAAAAATAAATTTAAATCCCACTGTTTCAGCAGACAGTGGGATTTTGTTGTGGTTAAATACTTGAAAACTTTCCTATGACAATTTCTTGCTTTTTCATTCTGAATGATGTAAAATAGTTTAAAGCAATGAACGGAGAGATGATAATGAACATACTTGTTATTGACGAGCAAGGCGGACAGCTCGGGTGTCAGATTATAAAGGCAATAGTAGCAAAATATCCCAAGGCTGAAGTTATGGCTGTCGGTACTAATGCTGTGGCAACTGCAGCGATGATAAAAAACGGAGCAAAGAAAGCGGCAACGGGAGAAAATCCTGTTATTGTAGCCTGCCGTAAGGCTGATGTTATAATCGGGCCTATCGGTATTGTAATTGCTGATTCTTTGTTCGGTGAAATTACACCGAAGATGGCAACTGCTGTTGGTCAGAGCCCTGCGTCAAGAATACTTATACCTGTTAACAAGTGCGAAAATCTTGTTGCCGGTGTGCCTGAGCTGACTGTTTCGGAGCTTATTGAAGATACACTTTTGAAATTGCAGACAATTATAGATAAAAAAGCTTGAAAATTGATGCAATCAATGATATAATGTCAAAAGTTATCCTGAAGGATAATTTACGGAACAGAAGTTCTTTCAATTATTAAAAATATATCTATGTGC
>JAFOXT010000346.1 GCA_017425745.1 Clostridia bacterium
CCTTTTGAAATTCTTTCAATGGCTAAGCTTTGTGTTGCAACAAGAGAAAACGAAATTTCACCTGAAGTTCTTTCAGCTTATGCAAAGGAAACTCTGAAGCTTTCTGAGGGCGAATACATTCTTTCACGTATGTCACCTATGGAATGCTCCTCAACTGAGGTAAGGGAAAAGATAAAGAACAGAGAAAATCTTTCAGAGGTGCTCACTGATGAGGTTATAGCTTATATAGAAAAGTTTGACCTCTATTCAGCTGAATATCCCGAATACAAGGCTCTTTTAAGAGAGCTTCTTGACGATTACCGTTACATTCACTCTCTCGGTGTTGCCGAAAGTGCAAGAGAGCTTGCAGTAATTTACGGATATGACACCGACAAGGCTTATAAGGCCGGACTTCTCCACGATATAATGAAAAACGCAACTAAAGAATATCAGTTGCAAATCATGGAGAAAGGTGGTATAATACTGAGTCAGGCCGAGAAAAACAACCCCAAGCTGTGGCACGCTATGGCGGGTGAGTGTTATCTCAGACTTGAAATGGGCATTGATGACGAAGAGCTTCTTTCATCTGTGCGTTACCATACAACGGGTAAAGAGGGAATGAGCCTTCTTGACAAAATTGTATATGTTGCAGATTATATTTCGGCAGAAAGAAATTATCCCGATGTGGATACAATGCGTCATCTTTCAAAAAATGTAAGCCTTGAAGAGGCATCGCTTTATGCACTGAGATTTTCCATAAGAAAGCTTGAAAGCATAGGCGGAATAATTCATACGGACAGTGTTGACTATTATAATGAATTAGTTATAGATAAATTCAGAAAGGAAGAAAACTGATGACAGAGCTTCAGCTTGCAAAAGAAATTGCCAAGGTGCTTGACAAGAAAAAGGCAATTGACATTCAGGCTCTCCATGTTACAGAGCAGACAATCGTAGGCGATTACTTTGTAATTGCTTCCGGTACATCAAACACCCACGTAAAATCCCTTGCTGATGAGGTTGATTACGAGCTTGGTGAAATGGGCGTTAAGCCTTCTCACATTGAGGGTAAGGCTACGGGCTGGATTCTTCTTGATTACGGCACAGTGCTTGTGCACGTATTTACCCGTGAAACAAGAGAATATTATAACCTTGAACATCTCTGGCAGGATGCTGAAAGAGTTGACCTTTCAGACGTGCTTACAGAAGATTAATAAATAACCAAAGAAATAATTTAACGGAGTGATAAATTTGAATTACAATTTTAAAGCCAACGAACAAAAATGGCAGGCAAAATGGGAAGAGGCAGGCGTATTCAACGCTGTGGACAATTCTGAAAAGAAAAAGTTCTATGCTCTTGTAGAATTCCCTTATCCCAGCGGCAGCGGTATGCACGTTGGTCACATCAAGGCTTACTCAGGTCTTGAGGTTGTTTCAAGAAAAAGAAGAATGGAAGGCTACAACGTTCTTTTCCCCATCGGCTTTGACGCATACGGCCTTCCCACAGAAAACTCAGCTATCAAAACAGGTGTTCACCCCAGACAGCTTACTGACCAGAATATTGCAAAGTTCTCAAGTCAGCTCAAGCGTGTAGGCTTCTCATTTGACTGGAACAGAGTTGTTGACACAACAGAAGAAGGCTACTACAAGTGGACACAGTGGATTTTTCTCAAGATGTTCGAAAACGGCCTTGTTTTCAGAGATAAAACTCTTGTAAACTACTGTCCCTCATGTAAGGTTGTTCTTTCAAACGAGGATTCACAGGGCGGTAAGTGTGACATCTGCCACAGCGATATCGTTCAGAAGTCAAAGGACGTTTGGTACCTTAGAATCACAGAGTATGCTGACAAGCTTCTTCAGGGTCTTGACAGTGTTGATTACCTTCCCAATATCAAGCTTCAGCAGGAAAACTTGATCGGTAAGTCAACAGGTGCTTTTGTAAACTTCAAGGTGAAGGATACAGAGGAAACTCTCCGTATTTATACAACAAGACCGGATACACTTTTCGGTGTTACCTTTATGGTAATGGCTCCCGAGCATCCTATGCTTGATAAATATGCTGAAAAGATTTCTAACTTTGCTGATGTAGAAAACTAC
>JAFOXT010000347.1 GCA_017425745.1 Clostridia bacterium
CAAAGGTAGGTCTTGCTGTTCTTGAAGAATATGCACCCGACTCATTCGGCGTTCAGGAATGTACACCCAGATGGAAACGCATTTTTGCCTTCAGGCTTGGTGACAGATATGCTTCAGTAGGTAAGTCACGCGACCCATACGGACCTTTTACCGAATACAGCTCAATATACTACCTCAAAGATAAGTATAAGCTTATTGACAGCGGAACCTTCTGGCTCAGTGAAACACCGGATAAGCCCTATACAAAAAGCTTTGACAGTGCCTGTGCACGTATTGCCTCCTGGGCTCTTCTTGAAAACAAAGAAACAGGCGAGAGATACACCCATATCAATACTCATCTGGACCATGTTCTTGAAAGCACAAGACAGGCTCAGATGAAGGTGCTTATTGAGTATGTAGGCAAGGTTACAGGTGAAGCACCCGTTATTATGACAGGTGATTTCAACGACTTTGAGGGAAGTCCCGTTTATAACGAAGCCTGCAAAATTTTCAACGACGCAAGATTTGTTGCAAAGGCTTCAGACACAGGCAGAACATTTACCAAATACGGTTCATACGAAGAAGACGGTGAGGGTGCAATTGACTTTATTTTCACCGATAAGGATGTAACTGTTGACACCTATAAGGTTATCCGTGATACTGTAAAGGGAATTTATCCCTCAGACCATTATCCTATAGTTGCAGATGTAGTTATGTAAAATATGAACGCACAAGGCATTGAGCTTTGTGCGTTTCTTTTGTATTCAGGTAAACTTAAAGAGAAAATTTATCAAGGTAAAGCAAAAAAGCTCTTGCTAATTCAGAAAAAAAGAGTATAATGAAAATTAATAAAGCGGCAAAACACCGCCAAAGGAAGGATATGGAAAAATATGAAAAGAAAAACCGGTAAGCTTTTAGTTTTTGTTCTCACTTTACTGATGATTGTTTCATCGTTGCCTGTAGCTTCATTTGCAGGCTTTGACAGGGCAGAATATGACTTTTCACTTGAGGGAAGAACTGAATTTTACAGTCCCGACGGCACTCCCGCTTATGAAAGCTTCAGATTTTTTAATTTAAGAAAAGCTCAGTACGACGGCTCTTTCGGCAGTCAGCTTTCTGACGAAACCTTAAGCTTCTATAACGCAATGGTAAAAAATTACGTTACTGAAAGAAAAACCGGAAGCTTTATTTATAACCCCTCTGAAAGCTTTTCTTATGTTCTTCAGTACAGCAAAAAAGCAAAGGATTATATTAACAGAGATGAGCTTGATATTTTTCACGCGGCAACATGCGCAGTTGTTTTTGACGGCTGTGATGCATTTTCAAAGGATTATCCTGAAATTTTCTGGTTCAGAAACGCATCCTTTTCAAGCGCTTATGACACTGCTCCTAATGAAAAACAGCTGAACGACCGTAATGTAGATATTGTTGATGTAACTGTATATGTTGAAATTACCCTTAAGCCCGTTGAAATCTACTATGGTTCAATTAATGACATTGCAGCCTTTGACAGTGCTGTCAATAAGCTTACAGCATCAATGAATGAATATTTCAGCTCTCTCGGAACTGAAATTACAAGAAAAGATATGCTTAAATATATGCACGATTACATCTGCAACAATTCTGATTATGATACTGCAAGTCTCAGCGACCCTACAGACCTTGCGGCACATTCAGCTCAGCCCTTCTTTATAGGCGATAAGCTTCATGTTTGTGAGGGCTATTCAAAGGTTCTCAAAATTCTTTGCGACCGTTTCGGTATTCCCTGCGTATGCGTTTCAGGTAATACAAAGGATCACGAACATCCCGACGACCGCAATTATGACGGCGGACATATGTGGAACTATGTTCAGATGGAAGACGGAAAATGGTACCTTATTGACATTACCTGGGACGATCAGGATTTGAAAATTTATGATACCTACTTCCTTGCTGATTGGAACACAAAGGGCTTTTACTTTGACACAATTGCTGACGAGAGATATGAAACCTATATTTTCTCAACATATCAGGTTAACGGTGTGAAGGTAAACGGAAGAGAATTTGCTTATCCCACACTCAGCTCAGAAAAGTATAACGGGCACACACATACCTGGATTGATTCTGAAATTATTAAAGCTCCCTCATGTAAGGATCCGGGTGAAAAGCTTCTTAAGTGCAGCAGTGCTATGTGTCAGAGCACAAAAACCGTAGAAATTCCCGTTGACAGTAATTTACATAAATACGAGTCTGTAATTACAAAGAAAGCAACCCACCTTGAAGAGGGTCTTGAAACCTTTACCTGCATTTGCGGTGACAGCTATACAAAGCCCATTGCAAAAATTGCAGAGCATACATACACTTCGGTTGTTATAAAGAAAGCAACCCACCTTGAAGAGGGTCTTGAAGCTTTAACCTGCGTTTGTGGCGACAATTATACAAAGCCCATTTCAAAAATTGCAGAGCATACATACTCTTCAGTTGTTATAAAGAAAGCAACACACCTTGAAGAAGGTCTTGAAGCCTTAACCTGCGTTTGCGGTGACAGCTACACAAAGCCCATTGCAAAAATTTCAGAACATACATACTCTTCAGTTGTTATAAAGCAAGCAACACACCTTGAAGAAGGTATTGAAGCCTTAACCTGCATTTGCGGTAATAATTACACAAAGCCCATTGCAAAGCTTCCGGGTCATACATATACCTCGAGCGTTAAAACAGCTCCTACCTGCACAGAAAAGGGCTACACAACCTATAAGTGTGATTGCGGTTATTCCTATGACGGAGATTATGTAAATGCATCAGGTCATAATTATGAAAACGGCACTTGCACAAAGTGTGGCGATAGCAAAGCAGCAAGCTGCTCACATATGTGCCACAAAAACAACTTTATCTGGAAGCTTCTCAAGTTCTTCTTCAAGCTTTTCAGAATTCAGCCCGTATGCGAATGCGGAGTAAAGCATTATTAATTTAAAAGGTATAAATAAATCCCGCTTCAATCAATGAAGCGGGATAACTATTGCAGAGGGATAATAGTTTATTTTGAGCATTGCTTAAGCACATCAATGTTCTTTCTGAAGTAATCAATAAGTGAAACTATTGTAAGCATAAGTGAAACATAAATAAGTATGTCGCCTAAAAGCTTCAGCTGAGGAACGTTTAAAAGAAGAACAATGATTGTCACCATCTGTGCAATTGTTTTGGATTTGCCCCACCAGGTGGCCGCAACGGTTTTGCCGGTGTCAGCACAAACAAGTCTGAAGGCACTGATGATGAACTCTCTACTGATAATTATAATTGTAACCCAGGAGGGGATTGTGCCGTCTGCGGTAAGGCAGATAAAGGCAGAGCACACAAGAAGCTTATCAGCAATAGGGTCAAGGAATTTACCGAAGTCTGTTACAAGGTTATACTTTCTTGCAATAGTGCCGTCAATTTTATCTGAGATTGTTGCAATTACAAAAATTATAAAAGCAATAAGAGCATTGTACGGTGTGAAATCAGTAAGCTTGAACAGCACAAAAAAGGGAACAAGAAAAATTCTTACAAGTGTTATTTTATTAGCAATATTCATCTGGATTATACCTTTCGTATGATTTTCCATATAATAACACAGTTACTTAAAACAAAACTTACTAATTTATGAATTAAGAGGAAATTATTTTTTAAAAGCCTTAAATTGCCAAAGAATACAAAAAACTTTAAAAAAATAATGAAATATTCGCTGAAAGCCCTTGAAAAATCAAATGAAATCAGTATAATTATATTAATTGTTGAAATATTTTCTTGAGAGGTGAACAAAGTTGGCTGTCAGAAATATTGACGAAGCTAAAAAGCTTCAGAAAAAGGCAGAAAAACGTCCTGTAAAAAGAACACATATTGCTCTGGCTGCTGCTATGATTCTCCTTTTCGGCAGTGCTATCGGCACAACAGCAGTTAATAAGGCTCGTGCAGCTGACTATAAAGAGCAGCTCAGCAGGGTAAACGCTGAGGCTTCTTCCATCAGTCAGGAAAGTGCTGAAATTGCAGAAACACTCAAGGAAGAAAATCACGACGAATATTTTGAAAAAGTTGCAAGAGAGCAGTACGGTTACTGTAAACCCGGCGAAAAGGTTTACTATGACTCTGCTTACGGTAAATAAAATAGGGGGCAAAATCTTTTTATGCTGGAAATTGGCGCAATTTATGACGGCAAGATTACCGGTCTTACAGGCTTCGGTGCTTTTGTAAGTCTTCCTGACGGAAAAAGCGGTATGGTACATATTTCTGAGGTTTCCAATACTTTCGTTAAGGATATCAAGGATGTTCTTAAGGAAGGTCAGGAGGTTAAGGTGAAGGTTGTCGGCATTTCACCTGAGGGGAAAATCAGTCTTTCAATCAAGAAGGCTCAGGAGCCGTCTGAAGAAGAGAAAAACAGCAGAAAAAACGACAGACCCAAGGGTGACAGACCTAAGAGCGACCGTCCCAGAAATGCAAATGTATGGCAGGGACAGCCTAAGCAGAACAAGGGTGCTATGACCTTTGAAGAGATGATGGCACAGTTCAAGCAGGTCAGCGACGAAAAAATGACCGACCTTAAGCGTAATTCTGACGCAAAGCACTCAGGCGGTTACTCACGCAGAGGAAAAAATAATTGACCATAATGGGTTACCGGAGATAAATTTCTTTCGGTACCCTTTTTATTTGAGGAGATGTGTTATGAAGTATCTTGTTATCGGTGCAGGCGGCACAGGCGGCCCTATTGCAGCACACCTTAATAATGGTGGTGCTGATGTTGCTGTAATTGCCCGTGGGGAGCACCTTGAAGCAATAAAGCAAAAGGGACTTACAATAAAGAAAAGTGACGGCACAGTGCTTAACGAAAGAATAAAGGTGTACACAGAGGATGAATATTGCGAAAAGGCAGATGTTATTTTCGTAACAGTAAAAAGCTACAGTGTGGACAGTGTAATTGAGCTTATCAGAAAAGCTTCCCATGAAAATACAGTTGTAATTCCGCTTCTTAATGTTTTCACAACAGGCGAGTATCTCAGTGAAAAATTGCCTGAGCTTTATGTGGTTGACGGAACAATGTATATTGTTGCTTCAATTAAAGAGCCCGGTGTTATATCAATGAATGCCGATATTTTCCGTGTGCTTTTCGGTGAAAGAAAAGGGCAGAGGGCTGAGAAAATTCTTGACCTTGTTGCTGAAGATATGCTTTCAAAGGGTATCAACACAACACATACCTCAGAGATAAGAAGAGAAGCACTGCTTAAATTTTCCTTTATTTCACCAATGGCAGCTGCAGGTGTTTATCACAAATGCAGAGCGGGAGATATGCACAAAGAGGGCAAGGAGAGAGAAACCTTTGTTTCGCTTGTAAGCGAGGTTGTGATTCTTGCAAAAAGTATGGGCGTTGAGTTTGAAGAAAGCCTTGTAGAAAGAAGCCTCAGACTTCTTGACGCAAGAACACCCGATATGATTTCTTCAATGCAGAGAGATGTTGAAGCAGGAAAGAAAAGTGAGTTTGACGGACTTATCCACTCCGTTGCAAGAATTTCAAAAGAGAAAAACTTAGGTCTTAAAACCTATGAAATGATTTCAGATTTCGGAAAGGAGATACCCTGATGAAAAAGATTTTAGCACTTGTTTTAGCTGTTGTAATGATGCTTACTGCAATTCCCTTTGCTTTTGCCGTAAACACAGAAAAGCCCTTTGACAACAGCTCATTTTATAAGGTAAATGACGATTACACTCTTCACTACAGAGTTTATGAAGCAAAGGGTGAGGAGAAAAATCAGATACTTCTCATTCACGGCTTCTGCCTTTCAACGGCAACCTTTGAGGGACTTGCTGAAATTTACGCCGAAAACGGCTACAGAACCATTCTTGTTGATGTGCCCAACTTCGGTTACTCCTCAAGAGAAACCGACGATACGGAGCTTATGGACAGAGAAGATGTTATATACGCACTTATGGAAAACCTTGGCGGTACCTTCATAGTAGGCGGTCACTCAATGGGCGGCGGTCTTGCAATCAATCTTGCAACCGACCATCCCGAAGCTGTAACAGGACTTGTTCTTTTTGCACCCCAGACTTCAATGGATGCAAAGGAAAATACAATGCCTTCGTTTATGCATAAGCCTATGCAGATTATGATGGAAGTGGTAAGAACTGTTATTCTTTGGTTTCCCACACTTATCAGATATGCCCTTGTTGCAGGCTCATTCAGCAGTATGGAATTTGCAAAGGATTACGACATCACAAAAATTACCGATCCCTTTACAATCAAGGGAACGGGTGCAG
>JAFOXT010000348.1 GCA_017425745.1 Clostridia bacterium
CTGCACCACTACTGAGTGCAGCTTCAACCTTTGTCCGTGCATCTTCAACGGTAATACTCTCGGAGAGCTTCACAATATTCGCCGCAAGTGTCAGACAAACCTCTTTAAGGTCGCTTACATCCTTGCCACTCAACACATCAATTGCCTCTTTGATTTCAAGGGCGTTGCCGATATTGAAGCCTAAAGGTGTGTCCATATCTGAAATTACTGCGGCAACCTTTCTGCCTGCCTTAGTGCCGATGTCAACCATCATTCTTGAAAGTGCCTCTGCTTCAGAGGGAGTTTTCATAAACGCACCGCTGCCGTACTTAACATCAAGAACAATACATTCAGAGCCCGCCGCAAGCTTTTTACTCATAATGCTTGAAGCAATAAGAGGCATACAACCAACGGTTGCCGTTGCGTCACGCAGTGCATAGAAAATTTTGTCCGCGGGTGCAAGGTTGCCGGTCTGACCCACAACGCAGATGCCGTGCTTCTTGACGGTTTCAATAAACTTCTCAGGTGAAAGGGCAGTGTCGAAGCCGTCAATAGCCTCAAGCTTGTCAATGGTACCGCCCGTGTGTCCGAGACCTCTGCCGCTCATTTTTGCAACCTTTATACCAAGTGAAGCAACAATCGGAGCAACGATAAGCGTTGTTTTGTCACCCACACCGCCTGTGGAGTGTTTGTCTGCAGTGATACCGTCAATAGCGCTTAAATCGAGCATATCGCCCGATTCAGCCATTTTTATTGTAAGGGTAACAGTTTCTCTGTCTGTCATACCTCGAAGGTAAATAGCCATTAAAAGGGCAGTAATCTGATAATCCTTTATTGTGCCGTCAACTGCACCTTTTACGAAAAACGCAATTTCTTCTTCGGTCAGTTCTTTTCCGTCACGCTTTTTTGCAATAATGTCATAAATACGCATAAGAAACTTCCTTTCTTATCTTTTTGATTTGTCATAGGGTATGCCTTCTGCTTTCGGAGCTCTTGAATGCTTTGATGTAAAAGCAAGAACAAGAAGAGTTATTACATAAGGCAGCATACGGTAGATGTTTGTGCTGATGCCAAGCTGAGAGAGAGCAAAAACACCGTCACCGTTTATATCTATTGTAGCATAAGAAGCGGCAATACATTTGAACAAACCGAAAAGAAATGATGCACCTGCAATAAAAAGAGGGTTCCAGTTGCCGAAAATCATAACTGCAAGGGCGAGAAAGCCTAAGCCTGCAACATCACCCGTAGCTGAAGCGTTGGCCGTTGTAAGGGAAAATACAAAACCGCCTATACCGGCAAGTGCGCCTGAAATGGTTGTTCCCATATAGCGCATTCTTTTTACATTGATTCCGAGTGAATCGGCTGCGTGTGGATTTTCACCGCAGGAACGAAGCCTTAAGCCGAAACGGGTTTTATAAAGAATAACCGACAGAATAATATAAAGTCCGATGCAAATATAGGTTGTGAGATAGTTTTTTATTAAAAAGGTTTCAAGAAAAAATCCTGCATCCTCCTCAGGCGATAAGCCGAAGGAGCTTTTTTTGAGCATAAACCAGCTTGCAGCATCACCCTCAGCCATTGAAAGCACATTCTGATTAGTGACTATGCTTATAAGAAAAAGAACAAGAGCAGGTGAGAGCAGATTAAGAGCTGTGCCCGAAATTGTCTGATTTGCCTTGAGATTAACTGCGGCAAAGGAAAGAAGCAGAGAAAAAACAGCACCGCACAAAGCTGAAAAAAGCATTGTCAGAACAAGAAGTGTCTGTGCGTTTTCTTTGCCGAATAAGCCGTAAATCTGAGAAATGTTAATGAAAAGAATTCCGCAGAAGGCACCGAAAATCATTGTACCCTCAAGGGCAAGATTGATAACACCGCTTCGCTCGGCAAAAACACCTGCAAGAGCAACAATAAGAAGGGGGATAGTATAAATTACCGTTTGTCTTATTAAAAATTCCATTATTCTTCCTCCTTTTCACTTGTTTCAATTTCTTTTTTGAGAAGGTTGAAGGGGAAAGAGGTTGACTTTATTGTAAAGGTCTTTTTGCTTGAAAGAATGTTTCGTATAATCAGGGAAAAGGCGCTTATATAAACGATAATTGCAATAATGATGTCCGTAAGATGCTCGCTGAATGAGGTGAAGTTTTTAAGCTGCTGACCTGCAATTGAAAGTGCCGACATAAAGCTGCCCGAAAAAATTACACCGATAGGATTTGAAAGTGCGAGCAGAGCAATAGGTATGCCTCTGAAGCCCTCAAAGGGCAGTGACTGATAGGTTGACCAGAAAAATTCTGTGTTGCCCGAAAGATAATAAAGGGCCGCACCTGCACCTGAAAGAGCACCTGAAAGAGCCATAACCGATACGATTCTGTTCTTGCTTTTTATACCTGCGTATTCTGCGGCATAACGGTTGCTTCCGCAAGTCTTCAGCTCAAAGCCGAAAACTGTTTTTGAAATTACAATATAAACAATAACTGCAAAAAGGCAGGCAACAAGAAAACCTGCGTTAATCTGTGAGCCTTTAAAAATTCTGTCAAGCCCGAGAGTTGCAGTTGCCACACCGTTAGCAGAGGTTTTCATTATATAACCTACCTTGCCCGATTCTGCACCGTTTCTTAGAGGACTGTTTTCAAAAATAAGGGTTACTAGATTTGCCGCAATCCAGTTGGTCATAATTGAGGAAAGCACCTCGTTTATATTGAGATAAGCTCTGAAAACACCAGGAATAATGCCCCACAGAGCGCCGAAAAGCATTCCGCTGAGAAAAGACAAAAGCCAGATTATAACGGGTGGTATAACCTCGGAAGGGATGCTCAGAGCAGTAATAAGAGAAGCGGCTGTGCCTATAAGATACTGTCCCGGAGCACCAATATTGAAAAGTCCTGCCTTAAATGCAAAGGATACAGAAAGACCTGTCATAATTACGGGTGTTGCCCTGAAAAGCATATTGCCTGCATTGGTGCCGTTAAAGCCGAAAACAAGCTCACCCGAGGAATCTCTGCCCTTGCTGAAAATTCCGAGAAAAAGCAGTTTGACACCCTCGAGTCCGTTGCTGAAGGTGATTTCACTGCTGAAAAGGGCGATAAGCACAATTATCAATGCCCCGACACTAACACCGATTAAAACAGATATAAGTGAAGCCAAGGCGTTTCTGAAGCCCTCTTTTTCCATAATCTTGCTGAAAGAAAACCTTTTATTTGTCAAGAAATTTTCCCTCCTTTGCTCCCGACATATATAAACCCAGCTCAGCAACATTTGTGCTTTCGGGTGTAAATTCACCTTTAATTTTTCCCTCGTGAATAACAAGGATTCGGTCAGAAAGATTCATAACCTCACTGAGCTCAAGAGAAAAAAGCAGAATGGCTTTACCCTTGTCACGCTCTTCAATAAGCGTACGGTGGATTCCCTCAATTGCTCCCACATCAAGACCGCGGGTGGGCTGAACAGCAACAATAAGGGCCTTGTTGCGGTCAATTTCTCTGCCTATAATTGCCTTTTGCTGATTACCGCCTGACATTGAACGGGTAATGGTCGAAGCACCCTCGCCTGAACGAACGTCATATCTTTCTATAAGGTCGTCGGCATAACTTCTGATGCTTTCTTTATCAATAAAGCCGTAATGCTGAAATTCATTTTTGAAGTAAGAAAGAAGAACGCAGTTGTATTGAAGCGGAAAATCAAGTACAAGCCCGTGCTTGTGTCTGTCCTCGGGAATATGAGATATACCAAGCTCATTTCTGTATCTGATTGCAGAATCGGTAATATCTTTGCCAAGAAGCTCAATTGTGCCTTCCTTTGGCTTTATAAAACCCGTAATTGCGCCCGTCAGCTCGCTCTGACCGTTTCCGTCAATACCTGCAATGCAGACGATTTCGCCCTCTTTTACATCGAATGAAACATTATCAACCTTAGGCTTATTTGATTTCTTCTCAGAAGCAACAGTAAGGTTTTTAACGGAAAGCACACTGTTTCCTGTATTGACTTTTTTCTTTCTAAGTGTCATCTCGACAGGTCTGCCTACCATCATTTCAGAAAGTATATTTTTGTTTACATCTTTGGTTTCAACTGTGCCCACATACTGACCCTTACGCATAACGGTAACTCTGTCGCTGACTTCCATAATTTCGTCAAGCTTGTGGGTGATGAAAAGAATAGTTTTTCCTTCATTTCTGAAGGATTTCATTGTTTTCATAAGCTCCTTTGTTTCGTTGTGGGTCAGTACGGCAGTAGGTTCATCAAAAATAAGAATTTCATTGTCGCGGTAGAGCATTTTAAGAATTTCTGCCTTCTGCTGCATACCTACGGTTATGTCTTCAACCTTTTTGTAAAGGTCGAGGGATATGCCGTATTTTTTCATAATGCTTTCAAGCTTTTCTTTTGATTTCTTTCTTTTGATAAAACCAAAAAATGTGGTTTCCGCACCGAGAATAATATTATCAAGCACAGTAAACACCTCAACCAATCTGAAATGCTGGTGCACCATACCTATACCGAGACTTGTTGCGTCGTTCGGTGTTTTGATTTTTACCCTTTTGCCGTTCTTTCTTATTTCGCCCTTTTCCGGCTCATAAAGTCCGAAAAGCACTGACATAAGAGTACTTTTACCTGCACCGTTTTCACCCAATAAAGCGTGTATTTCGCCTCGTTTAAGTCTGAGTGTAACATTATCGTTTGCCTTGATTCCCGGGAATTCCTTGGTTATATTCAGCATTTCGATTATATAATCGTCCTTCATAAAATGCTCACCTTCAATAGACAGTATTAATAATATTCTGTCACTGCTTTGGTGTTTTCATTCAGAAAAAAGCAGTTTTGCTTCTCTTTGAAACAAAACTGCCCGACTGTCAGATGATATTAAGCTTTACATTTGAAAAGTTTTCGTCCTTAAGTCCCTTTTCATAATCTCTGTCAACCTTGATTTCACCGTTTTTGAGCTTTTTCAGAAGCTTTCTGTAAGCTTCAACGGAGAAATTCTTAAGCTTCCAGTTTTCGGTGGGAAGACCTACAGCGTCTTCTTTTGCGCCTAAGGTAGTAAGCTTTCCGCCAACATCGTCCCACTTATTGCTTTTAATTTTTTCAAGCACATAGAGAACAGATTGACTTATTCCTTTAAGTGCACTTGTTACAACTGTATCGGATTTTTTGGACTGGTCAACATCAACACCGATTACTGCACCGTCATTTGCTGAGGCTGCCGCAAAGGCTGAAAGACACATTGAACCGCCGCTGCAGAAAATGACCTCTGTTCCGTTTGCGTACCAACCACTGAGCATAGTCTGAAGCTCTGCAGACTGAGAGAAAGAAGCACCGTATTCCCAGCTGAAGTTAACATCTGCAGTGATATTCTTTTCTTTTGCAGCGTCATTAATGCCCTGAACATAGCCGTAGCCGAATCGGGAGCAAGGTGGGTTGGTGCCTCCTCCGCCACCTGTAAAGCCAAGCTTTTTATAGCCGTTCATTACTGCGGCATAGCCTGCAAGATAGCCTGATTCTTCCTCTCTGAAATCCACTGCGGCAACATTGGTAAGAGGCTTGCCGTTTTCTTTTCCACCTTCATAAAGCACTGTGCCGTCAATGAAGATAAACTTTACATTCTTATATTCCTCTGCGGCTCTTCTCAGTGCATCCTTCTGAAGAAAGCCTGCACAGACAATAATTTCAGCGCCTGCCTCTGCGGCGGTTTTCATTGCTTCATACCGGTCTTCGTCAGTAGCCTGATTTCCGTTGGCAGGCTGATAATATTTGTAGCTCTGTTTGTTTTCTGAAGCAAATTTTTTAATTCCGTTCCAGGTGCCCTGGTTGAAGGATTCGTCCTTGAGTGTACCCACATCAGTTACAAAAGCAATTGTATAGGTGCCGTTTTCTGATGTCATTGTATCAGGAATACCGTCAAAGTCGGTTTCGGTTTTTTCGTGCTTTGTTGTGGTTTCCTTTGTTGTAGAAGTGTCTGAAGCAGACGGCAGAGTGGTGGGTGTTTTGTCTTTTTCACCGCAGGCGGCAAGGCTGAAAAGCAAAAAGACAGAAAGAAAAATTGCAATTGATTTTTTCATAATAAACCTCCGTTAAGTGTTTAGGATTCTACCTGAAAAAATTATTGCAATTATCCTTCAAGGTTATTCAGTTTTTATTCTGATATATTATTTTTTGAAAAGCTTAAGGGTAAAAGCTCGTAAAGAGTGATGCTTTTGTATTTATTATCATTTTTGCCAAGAAGAATAATAAAATCATCCTCGCAGAATTCGCGCATTACCTGTCGGCATACTCCGCAAGGCGCAAAATAATCGGCAAAATTGAGTGCTTTTCCGCCCACAACGGCAATTTTAGTAAAATTGCGTTCACCCTCGCTTACAGCTTTGAAAAAGGCGGTTCGTTCTGCACAGTTTGTAGGGCCGTAGGCTGCGTTTTCAATGTTGCAGCCCGTATAAACCTTGCCGCCTTCGGTAAGCAGTGCAGCGCCTACTGTATAACCCGAGTAGGGCACATAGGCATTTTCTGCAGCCTTTTTTGCAAGGTCAATTAATTCTTTATCTGTCATTTTCTCAGTCCTTTATAATAAGGTTTTTGAAGCTTTCACCTTCGATATCTGCATCAATTCCGAAAAGGTCAGCAACAGTTTTGCCAATGTCGGCATAAGTGTCTCGTGTGCCCAGGTTGACGCTTTTTATCTTTTTTCCGTAAACAAGAAGGGGAATATGCTCTCTTGAGTGGTCAGTGCTTTCTGTAAGAGGGTCACAGCCGTGGTCAGCAGTAATCATAAGCACATCATCATCTTTAAGCTCTTTTATGAATTCACCCAGCCAGCTGTCAAATTCCGAAACAGCCTTTGCATAGCCCTCGGCATCGTTTCTGTGGCCGTACATCATATCAAAGTCAACAAGATTGGTGAAGCAAAGACCGGTGAAATCTTCTTTTGAAAACTGCTTTGTTTTCTCCATACCGTCAGTATTTGACTTTGTGGGATTACTCTTTTTAAGGCTTTTTCCTGCAAAAATATCGTAGATTTTGCCAACGGGTATAATCTCAAGTCCGTTTTCACTGAGAGTGTCAATAAGTGTTGTTTTAGGTGGAATAAGTGAGTAGTCGTGACGGTTGGGTGTTCTTCTGAAGGGAAAATCACCTGCAAAGGGTCTTGCTATAACTCTGCCGACACCGTGCTTACCTTTTAAAATTTCACGGGCAATTTCACAGTATCTGTAAAGCTCCGATAAAGGTACAACTTCCTCGTGGGCAGCAATCTGAAACACACTGTCAGCTGATGTGTAGACAATGAGCTTACCTGTTTCGATATGCTCTTTTCCGTAATCCTCAATTACCTGAGTGCCCGAATACGGCTTGTTGCAAAGCACGCCTCTGCCTGTGCGTTTTGTGAATTCGCTGAGAATTTCATCGGGAAAGCCGTCGGGATAAGTGGGCAGGGGAGTTTCTGAAATAATTCCGCATATTTCCCAGTGTCCCGTTGTAGTGTCCTTGCCCTTTGATTTTTCTCTGAATCTGCCGTAAGCTGCTGTGGGTTTTTCAATACCGCTTACATAATCAACGCCGTCTATATTGAAAAGTCCCATTTTTTTCATATTGTCAGCAGAAAAGCTTTTTTGCATAAAGCAGCTTTTTAAGGTGTTACTGCCTTCGTCGCCGTAAAGGTAGCTGTCCTCCTGCTCACCGATTCCTAAGCTGTCAAGAACAATAAGAAAAACTCGCTTTATATCCATACTCAGCCATCCATTCTTACTGCAGTTTCAAGAGCAATTTTCATCATATCCGTAAAGGTGTTCTGTCTTTCCTCTGCTGTGCAGGCTTCACCTTTTAAGGGAAGGTCTGAAATTGTGCAGATTGCAAGAGCGTTTTTACGGAGCTTTCTTGCGGTGAGATAAAGTCCCGCAGCCTCCATTTCAACTGCAAGCGAGCCTGCTTCTGCCCACTTTTTAAGTGAATCCTCGTCTGCATCGTAGAAGGTATCGCTTGAATAAAGGTTGCCTACCTTAAGGTCAATACCGAGCTTTTTTGCCTCTTCAATTGCTGTGGATAAAAGCTCGTATGAGCAGGTTGCTGCAAGTGTGCCGTTAAGCCCGTACTGTTTGGAAAAGGCTGAATTGGTGTCTGCGCCGATACCTGCAACAACATCACGAAGCTTAACGTCTTCCTTAAGTCCGCCTGCAGAGCCGATTCTGATAATATTTTCCACACCGAAAAAGCTGAAAAGCTCAAAGCTGTAAATTCCTATTGAAGGAATACCCATACCGCTTGCCATAACAGAAACTCTGTGGCCCTTATATGTGCCCGTATAGCCGTGAATGCCTCTTACATTGTTGATAAGCTCAGCGTCTTCAAGAAAGGTTTCAGCAATCATTTTTGCTCTGAGCGGGTCACCGGGCATAAGCACGGTTTTTGCAAAGGAAGAGCCTTCCTTAAGGTTTATATGAGGTGTTTGTACTGACATAATAATTCTCCTTAATAGCCTGATGAATTTTCGTTTTTGACTATTTTAACAATTCTGCTTGTGCCGAGTCTTTCTGCACCAAGGCTGAGCATATCCTCTGCATCTTTAATGCTTGCAATTCCGCCGGCAGCCTTGATTTTAAGGCGGCTGTCAACGTTTTCGCTGAAAAGCTTTATATCCTCACGTGTTGCACCGCCTGTAGAAAAGCCTGTTGAGGTTTTGATGAAATCAGCGCCTGATTCAGAAACAATTCTGCACATAGCCTTTTTTTCTTCATCTGTGAGAAGGCAGGTTTCGATAATTACTTTAAGAAGCTTGCCCTTGCACGCTTTTTTTACTTCAGAAATTTCTGTAAAAAGCTCTTCATATTTCTTGTCCTTAAGCATACCGATATTGATTACCATATCAATTTCATCTGCTCCGTTTTCAACTGCATCGGTTGCTTCAAAGCATTTTACCTTTGTTGTGTTATAGCCGTTAGGAAAGCCTATTACGGTGCATATTTTAATTTTGCCGTCGGCATATTCTGACGCCTTTTTAACGTACGAGGGGGGAATGCACACACTTGCACAGCCGTATTTGATTCCGTCATCACAGATTGCTTTGATTTCATCCCATGTTGCTGACTGTGAAAGAAGAGTGTGGTCAACGGTTGAGAGAATTTTTGTTATATCCATATTTTTATCCTCCGAAAAAATCTCTTTTATAGTATTACACATTTATATTATAATCACTCAGAGAAAAAGTCAAACATTTTTTCAATTGACATTAAATTTTATAGGGTGTATAATTCCTTCATACGAATTTGCGGAGGAATATAAAATGAAAAAAATATTATCTGTTATCTTTGTGCTGATTACACTTGCAGCAGTTTTTGCTTTTTCTGCTTCAGCAGCAGGTGAACTCACCCTTATGACTGCAACAAAGCACGTTTACGGCACAGCGGTGCTTAAATGGTTTGCAAAGGATGTAGAGGAAAACAGCTATTTTACCATTTATGTTGACGGAGAAAAAATCAGCTCTGAGCAGGGCTACAACGGCAGACATTATTACTGCTACGTTGATGAAATTTATCCCGGAGTAAGCCATAATTATAAGGTTGAGTATTATGAAAGAAGCTTTCTTGGCGGATATACACTTGTTGATACACTGGAAAAGAATGTAGAAGTTGAGGATTATTTCAACGGATACGGTTATAAATTAAGCGGTAAGTCCGAAAGCAGTGATTCTGTAACTCTTGAATGGGATTACAGAACTGGCTATCTTGACGAAATTCTTGACCCTGAAACCGATGACAGACTTCTTAATGTTGATGAATATTTCTTTGAAATTTACAGCCTACAGAATGGAATCTGGACAAAAATTCTTGAAACTCAGAAGGAAAAAATCACCGTTGAAAATCTTAAAGAGGGTGCTGAATATGAGTTCAGGGTAAAGGCCTTCTGTAAAGCAAAGGAAAGCGATGATAAGCTTTTTCTTGATGAAAGCGAGGCTGTAAAGGTAAGAACAATTACTGAATATACAGAAAACTTCAGAATTGAAGAAATCAGCAGAACAAGTGCTCTTCTTAAATGGGATTTTGATATTGATGAGCTTTTTCTGAGCAGTATTTATACCGGTGATTACAGCTTTGATGTTTATATGGCAGAGGATTATGACACCGCAAGTCTCATCGGTACAACAACCGAAACAGAGTTTGAATTGACTGACCTTGAGGAGTTTACCGATTACACAGTTTATGTTGTTCTCAACTGCGAAAGAACAAACGGAGCATATGAAAAGGTTGAAGAATCAAAGCATATTGATTTTGAAACAACCGTAACTTATTTTGACGGTACTGCCGTGAACACAGTAAAATCAGCATCGGCAGAAATTTCATGGAGGTTTGACGAAAAAAGACACAGTGACGAATACAGTGATGTGGACGGCTATTACTATTATGTTTATTACCTTGACAGTAAGGGTAAGGCTGTAA
>JAFOXT010000349.1 GCA_017425745.1 Clostridia bacterium
AACCGACCCCTATCCTTTTTTAGAGAATGCATCTTAATTTTAAGGGCACAAGGTTTGAAGTTGGCTTTTCCTTTGTGCTTGTGGTTACGGCTATGCTTCTTTTCTTTGAGGAAAAAATAGTTCTGCTTTCAGTGCTTTCATCCGTTCTTCACGAGCTGGGACACCTTTTTTTGATGATGCTTTTCAAAGAAAAAATTGAAAGGGTTGTTTTCGGTGCTTTTGGAGTGAGAATTGAAAAAATTGCCTTTTCGGGCATATCGTATAAAAAGGAAATTGCAGTTGCTCTCGGTGGAATTTTAATGAACCTTGGCTTAACTGCAGTAAGTTTTTCAATTTATTTGCTTTTTCACTTGCAATCTGCGCTCATTTTTGCAATAATAAATCTGTTGGTTGCAGTGATGAATTCCATACCGATAAAAAGCCTTGATATGGGAAAAGCGCTGAGCTTCTTATTGATGATGAAATTCACCGATGAAAAAGCAGACAGCATTATGAAAATAATATCATTTATCTTTTTTATTCTGTTTTCAGCCTTTACGGCTTTTTACTGTGTGTCAATTAAGTTAAATTTCAGCTTGATAGCTGTAGCAATATATCTATTAACAGAAACGGAGTTAAAAATATATGGTCAGTAAAGAAATAGGGAGAATCCTCCCTCTTGTACAAAAGCCGGGCAGATATACCGGCGGAGAGCTTAACAGTGTTACAAAGGACAAAACAAAGGTAGATTTAAGATATGCCTTCTGTTTTCCCGACAGCTACGAAATAGGTATGTCACACCTTGGCATCAAAATTCTCTATTCCGCTGCAAACGAAAGAGATGATGTATGGTGCGAGAGAGTTTTTGCACCCTGGCACGATATGGAAAAGGAAATGAGAGAAAGAAATCTTCCTCTTTTTGCTCTTGAAAGCGGTGACCCTCTTTCTGAATTTGACCTTATCGGCTTTACTCTTCAGTATGAGCTTTCCTACACCAACGTGCTCAATATGCTTGACCTTGCAGGTCTTCCCGTAAGAGCAAAGGACAGAGAGGGTCTTAAGCCCATTGTTGTCGGCGGCGGTCCCTGTGCCTGCAATCCCGAGCCTATGGCAGATTTCTTTGACCTTTTTATGCTCGGTGACGGTGAAGAGGTGTCTGACGAGCTTTATGACCTTCTTATAAAAGCAAAGAAGGAGGAATGGACAAAGAAGGCTTTTCTTCTTGAAGCGGCAAAAATAAAGGGTGTTTATGTGCCCTCACTTTACGATATTGAATATAACGATGACGGCACAATAAAGGCAATTACAGCCAAGGAAACCGCACCTGAAAAGGTTACTAAAAGAGTTGTAAAGGACCTTGACAGTGTACATTATCCCGCAAAGTTTATTGTACCCTTTATTGAGGTTGTGCACGACAGAGTTGTTGAAGAAATTTTCCGTGGCTGTATAAGAGGCTGCCGTTTCTGTCAGGCCGGCTTTATTTACAGACCCATAAGAGAAAAATCACCCGACACAATTGATGCACAGTGCAGAGGCCTTTGCGAAAGCACAGGCTATGACGAAATTTCTCTTTCCTCTCTTTCAACAAGCGACTATACAAGACTTGAAGAGCTTATGGAAAAGCTTCTTCCCTGGACAATTGAAAACAAAATCAACCTTGCATTACCCTCACTGAGAGTAGACAACTTTTCAGAAAAGCTTCGTGAATACCTGAGCAAGGTGCGTAAAAGCGGTCTTACCTTTGCACCTGAGGCAGGCACACAGAGACTGCGTGACGCAATTAACAAGAATGTAACCGAGGAAGAAATGCTTTCAACTGCCCTTAAGGCTTTCAAGGGTGGCTGGACATCGGTTAAGCTTTACTTTATGCTCGGTTTACCCACAGAAACCTATGACGATGTTGCAGGCATTGCCGAGCTCGCTCAGAAGGTAGTAAACGAGTTTTATCTTAATCCGGACAAGCCAAAGGGCAAGGGCGTTCAGGTAAGCATAAGCGTTGCTTCCTTTGTGCCGAAGCCTTTTACTCCCTTCCAGTGGGAGGCTCAGGACACAATTGATGAGCTTATCAATAAGCAGAATCATCTGCTTTCATCAGTTAAGACAAAGAAAATCAGCGTAAGCTACCACAAGGTAAACATCAGCTTCCTTGAGGGTGTTATGGCACGAGGCGACAGAAAGCTTTGTGACGTTATTGAAA
>JAFOXT010000350.1 GCA_017425745.1 Clostridia bacterium
AACGGTGTGCTCAAGCTTTATATTAACGGAGAGCTTGACTGCGGTGAAAAGAGCGAAAGACTTTACTTGAGCGGTGAAAAGGGCACAAAATACAGCGAAAATAAAGTTGTACTTTATAACGAGGCTCTTTCATTTGACAGAGTATAATTAAGTTAACCGGCAGGCTTGTTGTCTGTCGGTTATTTTTTCTGAAAAACGCCTATATATATTATTTTCTTTGTTTATATTATTATATTTTTATATTGGTGTTAAATGAATGTTGATTGAATGTTGATTGAATGTTGATTGAATGTTGCTCTGACTGTTACTATAGTAGCTGAAAGCTTTTATCTGTCCGGGCTCACAGGGTGTCAATCTGCATATTTAAAAATCAAAGAAAGCCTTAAAAAATGTACGGATGTGGGTGTTGATATATATGCAGAGGGATTTTCAGTAAACCATTGATAAAAACAAAAAAATCTGCTATACTTATTCTCAATGCTTTTATTGGAGAATGAACTATGACCGACAGAATTATAGCCTTTGACCTTGAAATGCCGGGTCAAAAGGATTTGCGGGTCAGTGCAATCGGCATAACAGTTGTGGAAAACGGTGAGATAGTAGATAACTATTACCACCTTGTAAATCCTGAAACTGAATTTGATCCCTTTGTAATTGACCTTGTAGGTATTACTCCCGAAATGGTAGAGAATGAGCCTACCTTTCCTGAAATATGGCGTGAAATTGAAGATACAATGAGCAGCGGACTTCTTGTTGCTCACGGTGCGGCGGGAGATCTGAAAACGCTGTGTGCCTGTCTTAATTATTACGGTATCAGATGGAAGGATAAAATAGAATATGCCTGTACCTGCGATATGGGAATTGCCTTTTATCCCCATCTTGAGCATTACAGCCTTGATTTTCTTTGTGAGCATATCGGTGTAAATCTTGACCACCATAATGCACTTAGCGACAGTGAGGGCTGTGCAAGGCTTGTTATTGACTTTATGAAAAACGGTCTTGAAATCGGCACTCAGGTTGCTCAGTTCAACGCACTTAAAGGTCAGAAGGTAAGAAAAAATAAGCCCAAGCAAAAGAAAACCCTTACAGAAAAAATTCAGTCAGTTCTCTTCAATATGCAAAACGATAAAACTAAATATGCCTTCCTTCGCAAATATCCACATATGGATGAAGATAAGGTTATAGGTGTAAAAGAGGCGCATCTGCGCAACTATGCAAATAATCTTATGAAGCAGAATAAGGCAAACGATTTTATTAAAAAGCTTCAGCACAAGTATCACGAGGAAAATAACCTTCACGCTATTATAATTTCAAGGAAAAACCGATTTGCAAACTGCGTAAAGCTTATTGATGATTTTCTGCCTTATATAGATAATTACGAAACAGCAGAGTATATTGAGCCTAAAATTTTTGCAGGCCGTCAACCGGAGCTTATTGGTGTTGTTAACCGTTGGCTCAAGGGTGAAAATTCTTTCGGAAAGGTTATTGCAATTAACACAATTATCCGCAATTTTAACCACGAAAGCTATTACAGAAACTGGATGGATGTTATTCTGGAGCTTAAAACAGATGATATTTATCTTAATAAAAAAAGAGCTCAGTTTTTCAGCTGTGCACTTATTAATGCAGAGGACTATTTCCTTCCTTACATAACCTCCGGTCAGCTTGACAAGTGGACTCATAATATGACTTTACAGCTTTCAGCTAACTCAAAAGGTGTAAAGAGCGAGAAAAAGGAAATGTATATATCACTCAGAAGATAAAAATTTAATAACTTTAAGAAAAAACTTGAGTTTTAATGTTGATTTAATTAAAGTATTTTATTATAATATATAAGATAATGGGTAATTATGGAATAATATACCCGAAGATAAAAAATTCTCAGGAGGTCTGCAGCTATGAAAAAGAAGGCTGAAAAGAATATACCTCTTTCACCTGACGGTGCAAACGGTACTGCTCCAAAAAAATCAAAGAATAAGAAAAGAAAGAAAAAGCATCCAGGCTTGTATGTGGCTTTTCTTACTCTTTTCTGTATATTTGTTGCAGGTATGCTTACTGTTACAATTGTAGGCGGAACAATGGCTTCACATATGGATAGCTTTATCAACGGCGATATTGCTATTGACCTTGATGATTACAAAAATTCTCAGAATCAGACATCAATTATGTATGCCTACGATTCCAACGACAAGGTAATTGAGCTTACCCGACTTCACGGTACAGAAAACCGAATCTGGGTTGACTATGACGAAATGCCTCAGAATCTTCTCTGGGCCTTCATCTGTCTTGAGGACAGAAAGTTCTATACACATCCCGGTGTTGACTGGATAAGAACAATTGCGGTTATGATAAAGCCTGAATTTGCAGGTCAGGGTGCATCAACAATTACTCAGCAGCTTATTAAAAACTTAACTGACGATGATCAGACAACCTATAACCGTAAGTTCAATGAAATTCTCAGAGCACTTAATCTTGAAAAGAACTACTCCAAGAAGGATATTATTGAGGCTTATCTCAACACCGTATCTCTCGGTGCAGGCTGCTACGGTGTTAAAACTGCAGCTGAAACCTACTTCGGTAAAGACGTAAGCGACCTTAATCTTCTTGAATGCTGTGCTCTTGCAGGTATCACAAAAGCTCCCTACGGCAACAATCCCTATGTGAGCATGGAAAACTTCCAGATAAGAATCAACCGTTGCCTTAAGGCTATGTGGGAAGAGGGCAAAATCAGCGAAAAAACATATAACAAGTATCTCGACAAAGCTCCCAAGGTTAAGCCTAAGAAGTCAACAGTTACAACAAACGAGGATAAGTCAGAGATTCTTTCATGGTACGAGGAATATGTAATTGATCAGGTAATTGCTGATCTTCAGGAAAAGTACGAGTATGATTACAACGAAGCATGGAGAAAGCTCTATTACGGCGGTCTTAAAATCTATGCTGCTGTTGATCTCAGTGTGCAGAAGACTCTTGAAGATATCTATAAAAACAGAAGCGGCTTCCCTTCATCAAGATATGATTCAAGAGGTCAGCTTCCTCAGTCATCAATGACAATTATGGACTATCAGGGCAGAATTGTTGCACTTGTAGGCGGTACAGGAACAAAGAAAGAAAACCGAAGCTATAACAGAGCAACCGACTTCAGAGCAAAGAGACAGCCCGGTTCATCAATCAAGCCTCTTTCAGCTTACGCTCCTGCAGTAGACCTTGGTATTGTTTCAGCTTCTTCACCCATACTTGAAAAAGCACTCAAGGGCTACAATAACGGCAAGGATTGGCCCCGTAACTTCAACGGTGACCACGGTTCAGGTGAATATGTAACAGTTGAAAGTGCACTTGTACGTTCACTTAATACAGTTCCTGCAAGAATCATTTATGAGAGCCTTACAATTGATACAGCTCTCAGATACTGCAACGATAAGTTCCATCTTAATCTTTCACAGAACGACGCAAACCTCAGCTCACTTGCGGTTGGCGGTACAAACACAGGTGTTACAACTCTTGAAATGGCTGCGGCTTTTGCTTGTTTCGGTAACGGCGGCAGATACTACGAGCCCTACAGCTACTATAAGGTAACAGACAGAAACGGCAATATCGTTCTTGATAACAGAAGCAATCAGCCCCAGCAGTCTATCAAGAGAGAAACTGCTTCATCAATGCTTTCAATGCTCACTAAGGCAGTTACATCATCAAGCGGTACAGGTTACGGCTCATATATCAGCCGTTTCCAGACCTTTGCAAAAACAGGTACAACATCTGACAACTGCGATAAGTGGTACTGTGGCGGTACACCTCACTATGTAACAGCAGTATGGTACGGCTATGACTACCGTGCAGATATGCACACAGGTACAAGCAACCCTGCTAAAACAGTGTTCTCCTATGTGTTCAGAAAGCTTCATCAGAATCTTCCTGCAAAGACCTTCAATACAACTATTCAGGAAGTTGATAATGCCCTTGCTATGACAGAATAACGGGGTGTAATATGATTATACTTTCAGTAGACTACGGCGATGCCAGAACAGGTATCGCCGTGTGCGATAAAATGGAAATTCTTGCGTCACCCGTGACGGTTATCCACGAAAGCTATGAGCCCAAGGTGATTGCAAAAATAAAAGAAATTGCTCTTGAAAAAAAGCCTGAGCTTATTGTTGTGGGACTTCCCGTAAATATGGACGGCACAAAAGGGGAGAGAGCAGAAAAATGCACTCTCTTTGCCGAAAAGCTTAAGGACGAAACCGGTATTGAAGTAAAGCTTTGCGATGAAAGACTTACTACTGTTTCGGCACACAGAATACTCAGTGAAAACAATGTAAGAGGGCAGAAACGCAAAAACGTAGTTGATGCAGTTTCAGCTGTGATGATACTTGAAACCTATATGAGAAAAGGCTCCTGAGGAGCCTTCTTTAATGCAAAATGCAAAGTGCAAAATGCAAAATAACTGACGAAACGGTCGAAGCCGTCCCTTTTAAGGAAAGGGGGACCACGAAGTGATGGAAGGGTCTGTTTCCTTTTAATCGACACAATACGAAATAAATAAGACATCCCGTTTTATTCTGCGGGATGTCTTTTCCTTTTACTATAAAGCTATGGCGCGATTTTGCACTTTGCACTTTGCATTTTGCATTCATTTCGCGTCAAACCAGGTTTTTCCTGTATGAACATCTGAAAGAAGCTTAACCTTCATTTCTGCTGCACTTTCCATTTCTTCTCTGAGAATCAGCATAACCTTTTCTGCTTCATTGTCGGGGCACTCTACAATAAGTTCGTCGTGCACTTGCATAATAAGTCTTGCTTTAAGACCTTCGTCCTTAAGTCGCTGATAAACCTTAACCATAGCTATTTTGATTATATCTGCTGCAGTTCCCTGAACAGGCATATTCTTTGCCACACGTTCACCGAAGCCCTGCAGCATTTTGTTTGTTGCAGTGAGCTCGGGAAGATAT
>JAFOXT010000351.1 GCA_017425745.1 Clostridia bacterium
ACAAGCTTCTGTACCTGAACCGAGCATACGGAACATATCTACTGTGGGAACTGAATCTGAAATTTTCTTAGCGAGTTTGTATTCGAACTCGTGGAAAAGACCTGTTGAAGGACCGCAAGTGTTAAGAAGGTCGATAACCTGATCTCTGACGATCTTGGGGTTTGAACCGAGAACTGTGGGACCGCCTGCCTGAAGGAAGTCATAGTACTCGTTGCCGTCAATGTCATAAAGCTTTGCGCCGTCAGCCTTTGTAAATACAAGGGGGAACGGATAGTTGAAAGCAAGGTTGTGCTGAACGCCGCCGGGGATAATCTGCTTAGCTTCGTCGATCATAGCCTTTGACTTCTGGCACTTAGCTTCAAAGTAGTTTTCTTCGTATTCCTTAAGAACATCGGGGTTGATTGAATGCATGGGAAGTGTAATGAGGTGGTCAAGCTTCTCATTAACAGCTTTTGCATCAACGTAATTTGAAATTGCAAATCTTGTGTCCATTGTTACATCTCCTATTGTTTTTTGTATTAAGTGAGCCGTGACTCACTTTGTTTTCCATATAATTATACAATATTAACCATTCGATGTCAATAATAAATGCAAAATGCAAAGTGCAAAATGCAAAATAATTGACAAACTCTTAAATAATTTCTGAATAAAACACAAAAAGCACCTGATTAGAGTCGTACTCTTACTTTTTTGCACTGTCACTAAAAGTGGTGAGCAAGTGCGCTTTTAACTTTAAGTGATATTCTTTCCTTCTGAAAGAGTGATATTATGCACTTTTCGGCATAGCGATATTGAAATCTACGATTTCAGTGTTATTTTATTCGCATAAAACTGTCCGAAGGACAATATCACAATGCGTAGCATTATATAACTGCGAAGCAATATCACTCGCCGAAAGGCGAATAAAACTGCGTGAATGTCCTCTGGACACCCACGCAGTCAAGGTGCTTTTTTATCATGCGTTCAAAAATTCCACTACCTTATCAAGCTCTTCTTCCTTCACAAGGTCTATACCCTTTTCGAACATATCTGCCATTTCGTTTGCCTTGGGATCATTGCTTTCCTTGAGCTTTGCTTTAATCATTTTCATTGCCATGCCCATCATCATTTTATACATACCTGTAAGGTTGTTAATATTGAAAGCACCGTGAAGGAAAAAGAGCTCTTCACCAATTGCGTTCTTTTCTGTAACTTCAGCAAGCTTATCCTCTGTTGTAAAAAGTCCTACTGCACATACAGCTCTGATGTTGTTGAACATTTCTTTAGCCTTGGAATAATCCTGAAGGGTGCCTGACATAAGCCACGACATAAAGATTACTTCTTCATTCTTATCAATATCCCCTGCTTTATTGATTTTGACTGCAGGACAGGAAAGCTTTTCTGAAAGCATTTTTGCATAGCGCTCTGTTGAGCCGGCATTAGTTGAGTAGATTATTGTCATTTTTATAGTTCCTTTACTTTTATTTTAAACCAAATACGGCGGACACGGCAAGCCGTGTCCACACACTATCTTTGTTATTCTTATTCAACAGGAAGGTTGAAGCAGTGCATCTGAAGATTGTTAATCATTCTGAGAGGCTCTGCAGCCTTGTATTCTGTGCCCTCTGCAAACATCTTCTGCTGAAGCATAATTGCCGCAAGTAGTGCCGGCTCAGCCTGAGAAACATGGCACTTTACAGCCTTCATCTTCTCTTCTTCAAATTCACTGATATCAACAAGAGTGTTGGGCTTGTCGGTATAGTAGAAGCCGATTGCAGTTACCTTCCAAGCATCGTCACGCTTCTTTCCGTCAATAAATTCGGGATAGAAGTCGCACTGTGCATCCATTACTGCATATTTTACTGCATTACCTACCTTGATATGGTCGCTATGACATTCTGTTGCAAGATTGGGGTCAACAGTGAATACATAGTCAGGCTTGATTTTACGGATAACCTCCATAACCTTAAGAGAAATTTCTCTTTCAGTGTTTCCGTTTTTGTCTGCAAAGCCAAGAAAACCTGCATTTTTCATACCGAGAGCCTGCTGAGCCTTGAGAGCCTCCTGCTGACGGATTGTAACAACCTCATTTTCCTTGCCGATATATTCGGGCTCTGCAAAACGGTCGTCAGTTACTGTAAGCTCATATACCTCAATACCAAGTGAGCGCATATATGCGATTGTGCCACCCATACCAATCTGGTTGTCATCGGGATGGGGCTGAACGCAGAGCACTTTTTTTGCATTCTTGATTGCGGGAGGTGCGCAGAGTAAATCTGCTGCACCGGTTACTGCTGAAGCAACGGCACTCATAGCCTCATATCTGAGTGAGGCATTTCTTTTGCGTAAAATGTTCTTGATTTTCATATTCTCGTCCTCTTTCTTTTATTATTCTGCAATTTTTAAAGATGCCACCGAGTGACAGAGGTTTATTTATAACAGTTTCATTTTACATCATATTGCTCTTTCCGTCAACTCATAAGAGGAAAAAACTGTTTCAACTTTTTTGTGGCAGCTTTCGGGCGAATAAACCCAGCGGTCAATAAAGTCGCTGTTATTGTAGTAGGTTACAGGCTCATTGGGGTAAGTTGCTTCAAAAGAATCCACAATAATAAGCTTTATTTTCATTCTTTCAGGAATAAGATTTTTAATATAAACGCTTGCGTGCTGACCTACTTCAACCCCCGGCACATATTCGGCAAGGCCTGCAAGGTTAGGCTTAAGCTCAACGAAAATTCCGTATCTTTCAACTGAGCGGATTATGCCGGGCACAGTTTCGCCTGCTTTGAAAAGTGCCGCATTCTCCTCCCATGTACCGAGAAGCTCCTTATAGCTGAGCGTGATTCTGCCGTTTTCGTCAATGCTTTTTACAACGGCTCTTATTTTTTCTCCCGGTGAAAAACGGGCTGAGGGATGAGGAATTCTTGAAACGGATATACTGTCAATAGGCATAAGTGCACTGATTCCTGCACCGATATCAGCAAAAACACCGAAGGGCTCAAGGTGGGTTATAACCGCGTCTATTACACAGCCCGGTGTCAGAGTTGAAATATATTCCCTCATACAGTCCAGCTGAACACTTCTTCTGCTGAGCACTGCAACCGTTTCTCCCCTTTCGTCCTTTGTGAAGTCAATAACACGACACATAACAGGCTTATTCACTCTTGAAATTATAGCAATATCTCTTACAGAGCCGTCATCAATTCCCAGTGCTCCCTCACTTCTCGGAATAATGCCCTTCATCACACCGAGGTCAACGTGAAGATTGTGGTCCTTGTCGCAGATTGTTGCCCTCGCTTCAATAATCTTTCCGCTGTAGTAGGCCTCTTTGATTGCGGCCTTGCTCAGGAAGATGTTTTTGTTCTCCTTTGTGGTAATCAGATAGTTTTCAGGATAATACTTTTTCATTTTTTAAACCCTTTCTTTATCGTTTTTGTTTTAATATATGCTCAATATCATTGATATTTTACTTTTAAATATGTTATAATAATTATTAAGGTAATTTTTACATTTTTTATCAGTGATATAATCGGAGCGAAGCGACCCGTAATTATTCACTATTCATTAAATTCCGGAGGAATTATTGTATGGACGTTCGTGTTGGCGACACACTTATAATGAAGAAAAATCATCCTTGCGGCACAAACGAATTCCTTGTGCTGCGCTCAGGTATGGATTTCAGACTCCGCTGTAAAAAGTGTGAGCACGAAATTCTTGTACCGAGAAGCAAGGCTGAAAAAAATATCAGAAAAATTCTCAGACCCGAGGGTAATGAGGAATAGCCGAATCTCTTTTTCAAAAATAATATTTGACTGAAAAGGAGATTTTTATGCTTAACAAATTAAAAGGCGCTGAGGAAAGATTCGAAGAAATCACCTCAATGCTCTATAATCCCGACATTATTGCAGATATGGAGCTTTACTCCTCTTTGCTTAAGGAACAGAAGAACCTTTCTCCCGTTGTGGAGAAGTATCGCGAATATAAAGCTGCCGAGGATACCCTTAACGAGTCACGCACCCTTCTTAATGAAGGCGGTCTTGATAAGGATTTCAAGGAAATGGTACTTGAAGAATACGAGCAGGCTAAAATTGACACTGCAAGAATTTTTGACGAGCTTAAAATTCTGCTTCTGCCCAAGGACCCCAACGATGACAAAAATGTTATTGTGGAAATCCGCGGTGGCGCAGGCGGTGAGGAATCAGCTCTTTTTGCAGGTGTGCTTTACAGAATGTATTCCATGTACGCTGAAAGCAAGGGCTTCAAAACAGAAACTCTTTACTCAAATCCCACAGAGCTTGGCGGCTTCAAGGAAGTAAGCTTTATGATTAAGGGTGAAGGTGCTTACTCACGTTTTAAGTTTGAGTCAGGCGTTCATCGTGTTCAGCGTGTGCCCGAAACAGAAAATCAGGGCAGAATCCACACCTCAACAACAACCGTTGCTGTCCTTCCCGAGGCAGAGGAGGTTGACATTGAAATCAACCCTGCCGATTTGCAGATTGACACCTTCCGTTCAAGCGGTGCAGGCGGTCAGCATATTAACAAGACCGAGTCTGCAATACGTATCACTCACCTGCCCACAGGCACTGTTGTTGAGTGTCAGGACGAAAGAAGTCAGCATAAGAACAAGGATAAGGCTATGCGTATTCTCCGCTCAAGAATTCTTGAGGCTGAAAGAGAAAAGCAGCAAAGCTCAATTGCTGACGAGAGAAAAAGTCAGGTGGGCTCAGGTGACAGAAGCGAAAGAATCCGAACCTACAACTATCCTCAGAAAAGACTTTCCGACCACCGTATCGGTCTTACTATCTATAAGCTTGAACAGATTCTCAACGGCGACCTTGATGAAGTCATTGACGCCCTCATAACTTTTGATACAGCCGAAAAGCTGAAAGGTACGGAGCAGTAAATATGGAAACAAAATTATATGAAATAAGCTCAGCCTCCGATGATAAAATCAAAGAGGTTGCTGATATACTTAAAAACGGAGGAATTGCGGCAATACCCACCGAAACGGTTTACGGTCTTGCAGGCAACGCCCTCAGCGAAGAAAGTGCAGAAAAAATTTTCAAGGCAAAGGGCAGACCCTCAGATAATCCCTTTATCGTTCA
>JAFOXT010000352.1 GCA_017425745.1 Clostridia bacterium
GTGTAAAGTCTTTGCAGAAAAGCACTTTCTCTGTCCTTAGCAACAAGAGTTGCAGAAAAAAGAGTAATAAAAGCCAGACCGAACACCGTAATTCCGGGAGTGAGGGTATCAATTTCAAACAGGCTTACAGGGATATTTTTCTGCAATGTACTCAGAAGAACAAGAAGCACCAGAGGAAAGCCGAGTCCGAAGCAAAGATTCAAAGGGTCACGCAGAATTTCCATTACATTTCTTTTTGCAAAAGTAAAAATTCTCATATATCTGCCTCCTTTACAATTGAAACAAAAGCTGACTCAAAATCGTCTTTTCCTGCTTTTCTTTTCAGCTCTTCTGCGGTGCCGACGGCAAGAAGCTTTCCGCTTTTCATAATGCCTATTCGGTCAGAAAGAGCCTCTGCTTCTTCCATATAATGTGTAGTAAGAACAACCGTCACCTTGCCTTTAAGCCGGCAAATCATATCCCACAGTTCGTGCCTTGCCAGCACATCAAGGCCGAGGGTAGGCTCATCAAGAAAGAGGATTTCCGGCTCACTGATAAGCGCCATGGCAATACTCACCCGTCTTTTGAAACCGCCCGAAAGCTTACCTGCTTTTTTATCTGCAACAGACTCAAGGGCAAATTTTTCAGAAAGCTCTTTGATTTTTATTTTTGTTTTTTCCTTGGAAAAGCCGTGGATTCCGCATATCAGTCCAAGATTTTCTTTGACGGAAAGGTTTGGCGCTACTGCGGTTTCTTGCGGAGATACTCCAATTAACTGCTTTACCTTTTCAGGCTCTTTAATTACACTGTAACCGCCAACTAAAGCATCTCCATCCGTAGGTTTTGTTATGCAGGTCAGCATTTTTATTGTGGTAGTTTTTCCTGCGCTGTTTACACCGAGCAAAGAAAACAACTCACCTTTATTGATTTCTAAATTAAGTCCGTCAACGGCAGTAAGCTTTTTATATTTTTTTACAAGCTCAACTGTTTTTATTTCGCTCATAAACTTCTCCTCCTTATTATTGAGATTTATATCATATCAGATAATAAAAGGGTTTTGTTTATTTTTATCTGTTCGGTTCTAAAACGATATTCATCGGCAAAAAGCAAAGCTCCATCCCGACGGGATGGAGCTTTCATTAAGTTTGAATTATTTTACTTCATACACATATGCTTTATCATAGTTCATATCAGCGCAAAGTGTAAGCGAGGGATTTGTAAGATCGTAAACTGATGACCACTGAGTTGAATAAACTCTGCCCTTTTCGTCAGGGTCTGTACCTGTAATTCTTACTGCTTCAAGAAGGTCCATACCTTCCTCAGCTGAAAGAAGTGATTTCTTTTCTGTAAGAGTTTTCTCAAGGATTTCGTATCTGTCCATACCCTGAGCTTCATATTCAAAGGGTACATCGTGGAGATAGAAGTTTGTTGCAGCAATAAAGCCCTTTTCTTCCTGAGTTGTGATAACCATTTCATTGTTTACGTATGAAACAACAACGCTTTCACCTGTTGCATCAGAAATCTGGAAGTGGAAGCAGCCTCTTGCGGCAGCATACATATCGATTGTCTTAAGGAATTCAATTGCTTCATCAACAGTTGCGCACTTATCGAGCATAGCTCTGATTGCAACGGTTGTGCCGACATCGGGCTTATCTGTATCCTGAGCAGTTACGGGAGCCTGAAGCTGAAGAACACCTACAGCAAGACCCTTTTCATTCACGCCGTCAAGAGGGAAATATGAGGTTGCAAGAATATTGATTCTGTCAAGAAGCTTGTCAGGTGTATAGGTTTCGTTATAACCGAGGAAGCTGAGATTTACAACTGAAACTGAGCTATAGCCGTCCTTGGGGTTAGTTCTGATAACTGCAAGGTCTGTTGTCTGATTATCAAGGTTTCTGCCCATTATGTAGCCGTATTCGGGAGTTTTTGCATAGAAGGTTGAGCAAGCAAGGTTGGGCACTTCATAAGGCACATTGATAGGAAGACCCTTGAGCATAATTTTGAGAATGTACTGAACAAGCTGTTCTTCTGTTGCTGCACCGCCCTGAGCAAGAAGCTCGTCAAGCTTATAGTCAGCAGAATAGTTTACCTCGTAAACACCGGTGTCACCGTTTTCCTTTACTGAAAGCAGTGTTCTTGCTTCACCCTGAAAAATTCCGAGAGCCACAGCAACAACTGCAACAAGAATTACACAGAGTGCGATTAAAAGTTTTTTGATGATTTTCATTTTATTTTCTCCTTTGGTTTTATTAAAATTTATTATAGTACATAGAGGAGGTTTCTGCAAGATAATCGACAGTTTTTTAATTTTTGTTTATAAACAGACAGAAACAGAATTTACTTATTACTCAAATATCGGTTGACAAAAACAATAATTTAAGGTATACTACTGAAAGTTGATCAGCACTACACTGCTTAATATCGAGGCGTGGCGCAGTTTGGTAGCGCGCTTGCTTTGGGCATTGAGCCTGACTGCTGCCTGTGGCAGATAAAAGGAAGGCGAAATGGCGTAGCGGTCAAAATTTCTGTGCCGCTCCAAGGCACAAAGAAATTTTGGGAACCGCAAGAGGGCGGACAAAGCAAAAAACAGAAACGACAAAATTAAATAATATCGAGGCGTGGCGCAGTTTGGTAGCGCGCTTGCTTTGGGAGCAAGATGCCGCAGGTTCGAGTCCTGTCGCCTCGACCACACAGAACAAATCCGAACCCTTACCTTATTGGTGAAGCGTTCGGATTTGTGTTATAGTAATTATTGTTCAACGAAAAATTAACACTTGAGGTTTATAAAGAAATAATATTAAACTATGAATAACGATATTATAACTAAAATTTGTATAAAACATAAAATTCAACCTGTAGACATCAAGAGATTTTCTACAGGATATGATAACTATGTTTTTTATGTAAAATCTATCGATAACGAATTTGTTGTCAGGTGCAATAATAAGTCTTATCGCAATACCATAAAATCATTAAAACAATTAAGCTCAGTTAATATTCCAGTTTCTAAACTGCTTTTTAAAGGAAGATATAAAAGAACGCACTATATGATTTGCTCATATATTAATGGCGATGACTTAGGAAAGGTTTACCACACATTATCGTGTGTTGATAAAAAAATTATCGCTAAAAAAGTTATTGAAATTCAAAATAACGTTTCAGAATTATCTTTATCAAGCAGATGCAACTTAAACAAATGGGTTCATCAAAGATTAAAAAGAGCTAAAAAAAGAATACTACAAAACGGATATTTTGATTCTCAAAAAGTCGATAAGGTTGAAGAATTATCCATACAATTCAAAGAGTACTTTTTAAAATTTAAACCGGTACCCTACCTTGATGATATAAGTACAAAAAATCTTTTGATTCATAATCAGCGTGTATCAGGAATTATAGATACGGATTGGATTGGCTACGGAGATCCACTTTCTTTTATTGCGTTAACAAATGTTGCATTGCGCGATATGCAGCATGA
>JAFOXT010000353.1 GCA_017425745.1 Clostridia bacterium
TACACCTTCAGTTGTTGAATACTCAACTGCATTTTTAAGAGGTATGTGCCTCAGCCTTCCGTTTATATGTATGGACTTTATGGCGGTCGGCATTTTCCAGTCCTGTGGTATGGGCAAAAAATCACTCATTTTCGCTATACTCAGAAAAATTGTTCTTGAAATTCCTGCCATTTATATTCTTAATCATTTCTTTCCGCTTTACGGTCTTGCTTACGCGCAGACAACAGCAGAAATTATTCTGTCAATTATTGCAGTGATTGTACTTATTAATCTTTTCAGAAAGTTAAAAGCAGAACAGCTTAACAGCGAGGTATGAATATGAATAAGGTAATAATTGTAACGGGTGCAAGCTCAGGAATCGGTAAAGAAACTGCGTTTGCTCTTGCGGAAATGGGTCATAGGGTATATGATTTCAGCCGCAGAGATTTTGCCGATGAAAAGATAGAGCACATAAAAGTTGATGTGACAAACGAAGAAAACGTTATTGCAGCAACAAAGGAAGTTTATGAAAAAGAAGGCAGAATTGATATTGTCATAAACTGTGCAGGCTACGGAATTTCGGGCGCAGTTGAATTCACTGAAACAAGTGATGCCAAAAGACAGTTTGATGTAAACTTCTTCGGCACTGTCAATGTAAACAAGGCTGTTATCCCCTATATGAGAAAGCAAAAGTGCGGAAGAATTGTCAACATCAGCTCAGTTGCCGCAGTTGCGCATATTCCCTTCCAGACATATTATTCAGCTTCAAAGGCTGCACTTGAATCATATACAAACGCACTTGCTAATGAGGTACGCGCCTTTAACATAAGCGTTACCGCAATTGCTCCCGGTGACATCTGCACAGATTTTACAACTGCACGACAGAAAAGCTTTGACGGTGACGACGTATATGAAGGCAGAATTCTGAGGAGCGTTTCGGGCATGGAAAAGGACGAGAAAAACGGTATGAGTCCAAGAAAAGCCGCTGAATACATAGCAAAAATTTCGCTTCAGAAAACGGTTAAGCCCGTATATGCAATCGGTGCTCAGTATAAGCTTCTCAGTGTGCTTTGCAAGGTTTTTCCTTGTTCAATCAGAAACCGCATTGTGGGAATGCTTTACGCAAGATAAAACAAATAACCTGCAGGCCTTTGTCTGCAGGTTTTATATCATAGTCAACATTAAAACCTCACCCGTTTCCAGGTGAGGTTTTGCTATTTTTAATGTGATTTTCCGCATTCGCAGGTTCTTGCGTCCTTATCAAAAATCTTTGCAAAGAAGTTGATAAGCTTAAAGAAGAATGCTTTAATGCCGCCTGCGTGACAATCGCAATCGCAAGGCTCTTCTTCGGGGTCATCGGGTATTTCAGGCTCATCAGGGTCAATTACTGTAATAGTTTTATTGCACAAATCACAGATATCATCACCGTCATTGTCCGAATGACCTAATTTAGCTATTACTTCCTGTTCAATGATAACCTCACCACAGATATCACAGTGACTGCCTTTGGTGAGACCCGTGCTGCTGCAGGTTGCTTCAACTGCTTCGTCAATCACTTCTGTATGGCCGAGAGCATCAATTTCCTTTGTGTAGCTGTCGCCACAGTCACAAGAAAATTTCATTTCGCCCTTGACCTCGCAGGTAGGAGTGATTGTAACTGAAGTACTGTACTTATGGGAATGTGTGGGTGTATCGGGAGTGTCGGGTGTTTCTTTGCCGTAGCCACATTCATCACAAGCTCCGTCACCGTCATTGTCAGCGTGAGCAAGCTTCGGAAGAATCTGTCTCTGAAGGTCACTGCAGACACTGCAGATTTTTACGCTGAGACCTCTTTCGGTGCATGTTGCGGGAAGAAGCTCAATCCATACTGCAGGATAGCTATGGCCGAGTGCAGGAATAACCTCGTCATAAGTTTTACCGCAACCGTAAGAGCAGGTATAGGTCGCAAGACCGTCATCAAGACAAGTGGGGCTTACTTCTGTTCTTACATAATCGTGGTCGATTGTGGGAACAGGTCGGGTTTCTGTGGCGTCACAGCGTGTGCAATCGCCGTATTCGTAGCCTTCTCTTGTGCAGGTAGGAGTTTCGATGATAATGTACTCAAAATCGTGACCCAGTGCCGGGCTGTTTTCAACTGTATAACTGTCCTTGCACATACGGCAGACATAAATAGCTATACCGGGCTTATTGCAGGTTGCAGTTGACTCTTCAGCCACATAGTAGTCATGCTCGCTCATAGGAATCTGAGTAGCCTGTTCAATATAATTACAACGTGTGCAGTGCTTACTCTGCTTACCGAAGCTTACGCAGGTTGCCTCAACATCAACGGTAAATTCCTGCTCTGATGCGTTGTGTCCGAGAGGAGCAATCACTTTGTTTGATTCAGGCTTCACAATTTTGCAGTCCTTACAGAGAATTACGCTTTCGCCTTCTGCTGTACAGGTAGGCACCTTTGTTACGGTAACCTCACTCTGCCAAGCGTGATCTTTGAGAGGTATAACTGTTTCTTCTGTTGTTTCCTTACAACCTGATCTCTTGCAGTGCTTTGATTTTATGCCTGTCATTGTGCAGGTTGAATCGATATCAACTGTGAATTCTGTGCTGAAATCGTGACCGAGTGAGGGTGCAGTTTCTCTTGTTTCTTTTGCAGAGCACTGTGTACACACATGTACATCATAGCCTACTTTATCGCAGGTGGGTGCATATGATTCACGAAGCTGGAAGTCATGCTCGAGAGTTTCAATTGTTTCATATTTTTCTGTAAAGCAGACAGTACAAGTATATGTTTTTGTGCCACCGTATGAACAGCTTGAATCTGCTGTAATTTTGCCTTCGTCCCAGGTGTGGCCGAGAGGCTGAATTACTTCTGTTTTTGTGTCACCGTGAGCACAGGTGTAAAGCGCTTCACCGGCAGTTGTGCAGGTGGGCTCTTTTGTAACTGTTACGGTGTAGTCGTGCTTGTGCATTAGGAAGAGGTCAGCACTTGACAATTGACCTCTACCACTCACCTTATCCCAATCTTCTTGTGAACCGGGATAGAAAACATCTCTGAGCTTTGAGCAATTATAAAAAGCAAACTCGTCAATAGTCTGAAGGTCTTTGCTGAGGGTTATGCTCATGAGATTGTTGCAATCATAGAAAGCACGATCACCGATAGTTGTTACACTGTCGCCGAGTGTTACACTTGTGAGCTTGTTGCAATACTGAAAAGCATTATCACCGATAGTTGTTACACTGTCAGGGAGTGTTATACTTGTAAGGTTGTTGCAATACTGAAAAGCATAATCACCGATAGTTGTTACA
>JAFOXT010000044.1 GCA_017425745.1 Clostridia bacterium
AGACCTGCATTTTCTTTAATAACTGAGGGTCTGAAGCCGTAGAAAAGGTCGCTCCAATAGCTTGAATTTGTTTCTTTAGCCTCTGTGAATTCGGGATCCTGAAGTGTAAACAGACCGAGAACACCGCAGAGCATAACGAATGCGCCAAGTGAAAGGAAGAACACCTTATATGAAATTGTGCCTGTCTGAGCAAGTGAGCCAACGCCCATAACAACACCCATAGCAACAATAGGAAGTGCTGCAAAAACAGTTTCTACTTTAGGTCTGTTTGAGGGATTGGTTACGTCTGTTACCCATGCATTGAATACTGAGTCGTTACTTGTTGAACCCATAAAGGTCATAATACAGTCCATTATGATAACTGTCCATACTGCTGTGGAAAGCACTCTGATTTCATCAGCTGAGGGGCCGAGAATTGCAGCAACGTTTTCTTTTGAAATAAAGCCGAAGGCTGCTGTTACAACACCCCATGCAATGTAACCGATTGAAATGAAGAGCTTACGCTTTTTCATTTTATCGCTGAGTGTACCCATAATGAAGGTTGTGATTACTGCAGTTGCTGCTGAAAGTGCTACCATCTTACTGATTGCAGACATAACGGAAATTGAACCGTCAACCGCAGCCTGAGATGCACCGGCATAAACTGAGTTGTAAAGGAAGGTATTGAAATACATATTTTCAATATTCCAGGCGATCTGACCCATGAATCCGAACAGAATAAAGTTGAACCACAGGCGTTTTGAGAGTTTCTTCTCCATTTTGTTTTTCCGTCTGTATAAACAGACTCTCCTTTTCTTTAAAAAATATTTGCTCCACTATTATAGCAGAGCAAACCAAAAATTTAAATAGAAAACAGATATTTTTCTAAGTTTTTATTTTTAATAATTTTTGTAAGAAGTAAACCTGCTGTGAATAGCACAACAAGCTCACCAAGTGCTACCAATCCGCCCTGAATAAGGAAGCTTGTAAAATGGAAGGGCCCTTCAATAAAGAAGATTTCAATTTCAAGTCCGATAATAATTCCGTTGAACACGGCAGGCATCAGAAGTGAAAGAAAGGGTATACCCTTGAAACAGATTTTTCTCAGCTTATACATCATAAGGCAAGCGAGAAAAGATGCAAACGAACCGAGAACAACGTCCATAGGCAATGCACCAAGCGCTACAAAATTAGCTATAAAGCAGCCTACTGTAAGACCCGGTATTGCCGCAGGTGTGAACAGTGACAGAATCGTCAGTGCTTCAGACAGCCTGAACTGTACAGCCATTGTTGCGGTTGTGGGAAAAATTGCTTCCTGAGCGTAAGTAAGTGCAACATAAAGTGCCGCAATTACACCGCCCACCACAAGGTTGTGGATTTTTTTGTGATTGTTCATTTTTTATGCTCCTTTAGTTTTGTTTTAGGTCAGGAAGGTTTCGAACTGACCGGATTTATTTAAAGTTAAAAGTGGAAAGTTGAAAGTGGAATTAAGGGTCACTTCACTCCGATTATATCCGATTTTATATGCTTTTCAGCTTTTAATATTCATACCGCCAAAGCAAAAATATATTCGGCGGGTAGAGATTTCTTCAGAAAGAACTGTGAAGGCGGATATAATTTACTATTTACCCTTTATATCTGAACCTGATACGCAGACTCAATCTGACTCTGAGCAGAAGCATAAATCTGCGACCACATTTCAACTTTTAACTTTTATCTTTCAACTTTTTCCATAACCGGTAAGGTTTCCTCTGCAGCCTTTGTGGGATTATACTCCATCATCATATGGCCACCCTCAGTGAAATTAACAACCTTTGTACCCTCAGGTGAGTTGTCGATAATTTCCTTGAGATTTTCGGCAGAAGCAACCATATCCTTATGGGCTGTAACAACAACACAGGGAATGCTGAGCGCTTTAAGCTTTGAAAGGTCACTGCCTCTTGTGTGAGTTGACATAATTGCAATACCTGCACCTGTGCCCTTGATTGTAAAGGGATCAGTGATTTTTGTGATGTCGTAATCCTTTGCAAATTCCATACTGCTGAATGAGCCTGCAACAAGGGCATATCTGATAAGTGTGGGGAACCATAGAATAACAGTTCTTACCACTTCCATCATAATCTGCATAGGCTTATGCATAAACGAAGGCATTGTATTTTCCTTTGCATCCATTGAAGTCTGGGGTGCA
>JAFOXT010000354.1 GCA_017425745.1 Clostridia bacterium
AATATGCGCTGAAAAGACTTCCCGACTGTACTGCTGAAATTTTTGATACAAGTCTTGCCGGCTATATTCTCAATCCCTCAGCTAATTCATACGATGCTCTCAGGCTTTCAGAAGAGCACGGTATTGCTGTCCCCTCCTCAGACTGCGACGAAGCAATAAAGACTTTTGTTCTTTCATCAGCCTGTCTACCTGAGCTTTCAGAAAAGCTTAAGGAAATTCTGAGTGAAAACGGACAGAATGAGCTGATGTATGAAATTGAAATACCTCTTGCAAAGGTTCTTGCAAGCATGGAAAATGTAGGCTTTCTTGTTGACAGAAAGGGCATCGAAGATTTCGGAGTGAAAATGAGCGAAAAGGTTGATGAGCTCACTGCACTTATCTATTCGGAAGCAGGCGTTGAATTCAACATCAACTCACCCAAGCAGCTCGGCACTGTGCTTTTTGAAACTCTCGGTATTCCCTGCAAGAAAAAGACAAAAAGCGGATATTCAACCAATGCAGATGTTCTCGAAGAGCTTGCTGACGAGTATCCTGTTGTTGCTCACGTTCTTGAATACAGAGCTATTGCAAAGCTGAAAAGCACCTACTGTGAGGGGCTTTTAAAGGTAATCGACAGTGACGGAAGAATCCGTTCCACTCTTAATCAGACAGAAACAAGAACAGGCCGAATCAGCTCAACAGAGCCCAACCTGCAGAATATTCCCGTACGCTCTGAAATTGGCAGAGAAATGCGCCGTTTCTTTACTGCAGAAGAAGGTTGCATTCTTGTTGACGCAGACTATTCACAGATTGAGCTGAGAGTTCTTGCCCATATGGCTGACGATGAAACAATGATAAAGGGCTTCAACGACGGTGAGGACATTCACACAATTACCGCTTCTCAGGTTTTCGATATGCCCGTTAATATGGTTACTCCTCTTATGAGAAGCAGAGCAAAAGCAGTTAACTTCGGCATTGTTTACGGCATCGGTGCTTTCTCTCTTTCAAAGGATATCGGTGTTACCCGTAAGGAAGCAGATGAATATATCAAGGGTTATCTCAGTCACTACAGCGGTGTAAGACGATATCTCGACAAGGCTGTTTCAGACGCAAGAGAAAAGGGCTACGGTGAAACTCTTTTCAAGCGCAGAAGATATCTTCCCGAGCTCACTGCAACAAACAAAATGCTGCAGGGCTTCGGTGAACGTGTGGCAAAGAATATGCCTGTTCAGGGAACTGCAGCAGATATAATCAAAATAGCTATGGTTAAGGTTTATCAGCGACTTAAAGACGAAAGTCTTAAAGCAAGACTTATTATGCAGGTGCACGACGAACTTATTGTAGAGTGCCCCGACAATGAAGCAGAAAAGGTTATGCTTATTCTCAGAGAAGAAATGGAAAGTGCAGCAGAAATGAAGGTTAAGCTTCTTTCCGATGTTCATACAGGAAAAACCTGGTTTGATGCTAAATAAATGCAGAATGCAAAATTGCGCCTCAGTTTTATAGTAAAAGTAAAAGACATCCCGCAGAATTAAACGGGATGTCTTATTTATTTCGTATTGTGTCGATTAAAAGGAAACAGACCCTTCCATCACTTCGTGGTC
>JAFOXT010000355.1 GCA_017425745.1 Clostridia bacterium
GGCTTTTTTTGTTGCTTCAAAGTATTCGTTTTTGTTATGAAGCACAGCCATAAACTGACCTTCACCCTTGCTCTTGTGAGGATAGAAACGTCTTGCGAAGTGGATATTTTCTGTTTTGCAGCCGTCAAAGAAAATTCCGTCAGCGGTGCTTTCAATTACTTCATCTCTGACTTTCACAAGCTCAAACTCGGGGTGTGACTGCAAAAAGGCATCAACAGTCATTTCGTTTTCTTCTAAAGAGAATGTGCAGGTTGCGTAAATTATGTAACCGCCATCCTTAAGGCAGATGCAGGCATTTTCAAGAATTTCCTTCTGCCTTTCTGCACACATTTTAACGTTTTCCTCGCTCCATTCGTCAATTGCAATTTCTTCCTTGCGGAACATTCCCTCACCTGAGCAGGGTGCATCAACCATAATAAGGTCGAAGGTATCGGGAAAGGTTCTTGCAAGCTTTGACGTATCCATACAGGTTGTAACTGTGTTGCGAAGTCCCAGACGTTCAATATTGCCCGTAAGAATTTTGCAGCGTGAGGGGATAATCTCGTTTGAAACAAGAATACCATTTTTACCGAGCTTATTTTTAAGCTGAGTGCTTTTTCCGCCAGGGGCAGCGCACATATCGAGAACTTTCCAGTCGCTTTCAATTTCAACGCACTCTGCAGGTGCCATAGCACCGGGCTCCTGAACATAAATCATACCTGCGTGATGATAAGGGTGGTTACCGATTTTGTCGTAACTGAGATAAAATCCGTTTTCTACATAAGGAATCTTTTCCTCGGAAAAGATATTTATTTTTTCAAAATCCGCAAGGCTTATCTTGTCTGTATTTACTCTGAAGCCTCTTACGGGCGCTTCGTTAAGAGCCTTTTCATAGTCTTCAAACTCTTTTCCGAGAAGAGCTTTCATACGTTCTTTATATTTTAAGGGCAGTTCTTTCATTCGTTTTCACCTGAGTTCATTTCTGTATAAAGCATACACATTCCCACAGCGGTAATGGCAGCTGTTTCTGTTCTTAGAATTCTTTTGCCGAGTGATATAACTCTTGCACCGGCAGAAAAAGCTTCTTCAACTTCCTTTTCTTCAAAACCGCCTTCCGGTCCTACAATAATGCCCACAGACATTCCGTTTTTTATATGACTCAGAGCATCAGAAGTATCCTTCATTCCGTTTTTGCTTTCATAAGGAAGAAGAATAAGGTCAAGGCTCTTTGCAAAGCTGAGAGCTTCTTTATAGCTCATTACATCTTTGATTTCGGGAATAAGATTTCGTTTGCTCTGCTTGGCTGCGCTTTCAGCAATACTCTGCCAACGCTGAATTTTGCTTTTCTTTTTCTTCTCTTCAAGCTTTACAACGCATCTGCTCATTTCAGTGGGTACAATTGCATAAACGCCAAGCTCAACGCATTTCTGAATAATGAGCTCCATTTTATCAGATTTCGGAAGTCCCTCAAAAAGATAAATCTTTACGGGAAGCTCGGTGTCCTGAAAGTTTTCTTCGGTGATTTCTGCAATTGCAGTATCGCCTGAAATCTCTTTTAAAACGCAAAGGTCGCTTTTACCCTCGCAGCTTACAAGAAAGCTTTCGCCCTCTTTCATACGAAGCACATTTTTTATATGGTTGAAGTCAGAGCCTGTAATACAGTAGCAATCGCCCTGCTTCATTGAGCTGTCAACGAAAAAGTTAAACATATGAACACCGTCCTTTCCTGATATTATAGCAGAGATTTTGCTGCTTTACAACAAAATATATTGCATATTTTGTAATTTGTGGTAGAATATAGAGAAGGAAAAAATGGAGGAGATGTATTATGAACAAAATAATGAAAACAACAATTGGTGCAGCAGGCGGTGCTCTTGGTGCAGTAGGTCTCGGTTACGGCTTATGTGTGTTAGCTGATGAATTACTTTTCAACAGAAAGTTTGTGCTTCCCACAGAGCTTAACTACA
>JAFOXT010000356.1 GCA_017425745.1 Clostridia bacterium
ACAGAGGAATACCTCGGCATCGGCCCCTCAGCGCACTCATTCTTAAACGGAAAGCGTTTTTATTTTGAACGTGATTTTAACTCTTTTTTAACTAATCCTACCATAATATATGACGGAGAAGGCGGAAGCGAAGAAGAGTTCATTATGCTTTCTCTTCGTCTTTCTGAGGGCTTTTCCAAGGAAAAGTTCAAAAAACGTTTTGGCAAAGACCCCGATGAAGAAATTTTCAAAAGAGCAGAAGTCTTTGAAAAAAACGGACTTATCAACATCACAGATGACCGCATAAGTCTTACACCCGAGGGATTTTTACTTTCAAATACAATTATAGGTAATCTGCTCTGATACACAGAATAAACCAAAAGGAGTGATAATTATGAGAACATACGGTCTTGTTCTTGCCGGCGGTGGCGCTAAGGGCGCTTATCAGATAGGCGCGTGGAAGGCTCTTGTAGATATGGGTATCACCTTCGACGCAATTGCAGGCACATCAATCGGCTCAATCAACGGTGCTCTCATAGCTGCAGGCGATTTTGAAAAAGCTCACGAAATGTGGCTTAACATTTCAATCGATAAAGGACTTAAGATAAACGAAGAATTGCCTGACCCCGAAAATCTTTTCAGCAAGAAAAACTGGGGCACACTTTTCAAAGAGGTTATAAAAAACGGCGGCCTTGATGCTTCACCTGCCGCAGATTTTATTTCCCTTTATGTAGATGAAGCAAAGGTAAGAGAAAGCGGAATTCCGTTTTTTGCAATAGCAGTGCAGATGACTCAGGGCGTAACTCCCAGAGAAATAGGAATTGATGAAATTCCTGAGGGTGCACTCATCGATTATCTTATGGCTTCATCAAATATCCCTCTTGCAGTCGGCATCGGTCCTGAGGGTGAAAAATTCCTTGACGGCGGTGCATACGACAACATTCCCCTTATGACTCTTAAAAAGAGAGGCTACAACAGAATTATCATTCTTGATATTTCCAACCTCAAGGGCGTTGCTCATTCAATGAACACCATCAACAGCGAGATTATTCACATCAAGCCATACGATACTGAAATGCTGGGCAAATTTATGAATCTTGATAATGAAGCCGTTGAAAAACGTATTCAGCTCGGCTATCTTGACGCTAAAAAGGCTTTCTCTGAGCTTCTTGGTAATATTTATTATTTCCTTCCCGAAACCTTCAGAGAAATGGTTAAGAAATATGGGCCTGACACTATGATGAATCTTGAAAAGCTCGCTTATTATCTTTCTGTTGCACCCTGTAAAATTTACACAGAAAATGAATTCATAAAGGCAGTTAAAACTGCATATGAGGAAGAGCAGAAGCGACTTCAGGATGAAGCTGCCGCAGCTGAAGAAAAAGCAAAAGAAAAAGAAACCGAGTTTGATTCTTTTAAAACTGCACTTAAAAAGCATTTCCCGCAAAAGCCCACCGAGCCTGCTGAAAACGAAGCCGAAACTGAGCTGACTGAGATTAATGAAGCAGATGAGGTCAAGGAAAACGAGCCTTTTATAGAGGTAATAAAAAAAGCTATTTCAGGCTTGGTTGTCCAGGATGAAGCACCCGAGGTCAAAGACAAGGAGCGCATCATAAATGCACTTAAAAAGCGCTTCGGTCAGAAAAATCCTCTTGATGAATTCACCGACGCTATTGCAGTGCTTGATAACATAATACTTTAATTTGGCTAGTATAAAAAATACAGGTATTCAGAGATTACTCCGAATACCTGTATTGATTTTTTTATTTTCCGCACATTACTTAATTATACGGGAGGTTTACCAAGCCACATATCGTGGAAAAGATACTTGAGTAAGCCATAGAATTCCATAAAGAATTCGAGGAAAATACTGAAGAATGTGCTGTTTTCTTCGGGAGCAGGCATCTCTGCTGTTGTACCTTCTGCAGCAGCGCACACAGCAACCACTGACATAAGCATTACAAGTACAAGCACAAGAGAAATAACTTTTTTAAGTGTCTTTTTCATACTTTTGTTTCCTCCTTGTTTTATTATCTTAATTTTAAACCAAGAAATCCGATTAGTCAAGATTTTTCGGTTATTTTGTTTTTACAACCACTTCTTCACTGCTGTCGCTTATAAACATTTCTTCCTTTACGCTGCGGTATGAACGCACTCTGTAAAAATAAGTTTTGAAATGTGACGGTGCTTTATCCTTAAAGGTAAGCTCAAGATTTGACTCAGTTCTTGCAATTTCAGTGAATTCACCGTCCTTGCTTTCGCCTCTTTCAAGAATATATCCGTCAGCACCGGCAACAAGACGAAGTGCAAAGCTTGTTGTTCTTCCGCTTGTCTTATAACCGAGGATTTTACCGCTGTCAAGACAAACTGCGTGCACCTTGGGGCTGAATTTACCCTGCTTTTCATTTTCGCCGTCAGCATATACACACTGAACACAGTAATGATAAACCTGACCTGACACAACCTTTTTGTCGGTAAAGGTGGGCTTCTTCACCCTTTTTACAGGAAGAGTCTGTGAAAAGAAATCGTTTCGTCTGCTTACAATATAAGCTACAGCCTTCGGGTCTTTATCCCAGGTAACAGTAATAGATTTTGCATCGGCTACTGCCTGAAGATTAACCGGCGGCTCAATTTCAGAAATAATTGCTGCTCTTGTACCGCTGTCTCTTGTACTGGTTTTCTTACCCTCAAGTCTTTTGAAAGCCTGAATTTTGTACCAGTAGGTCTTGTTAGGCTCAACAGTGTCTGTGAATGCAAGCTTCTTTTTCCACTTGATACGCATAAACTCTCCGTCAGGCTCATCACGCCTTAAAACTGCATATTTATCGGCGCCCTCAACCTCTGTCCAGAAAAGCTTCAATTGGTTTTCGCTCACGATTTTGACCTTTCTGATTTTGGGTCTGCCTCTGAGCTTTGTAAATTCGTTCATTTATCTGTCTCCCAACAGTGATGCGCTGTCTTTATCAACAAAAACAGTAACATCAGCATGAAGTTTAAGAATACTTGCAGGGCAAGCAGGTGTAACTTCGCCTTCCACAAGCTTTTTGATAGCTTCTGCCTTGCTCTTGCCTGTTGCAATAAGAATAATTCTCTTTGCACGCATAATATCACCGATACCCATTGTAAGAGCGTATTCAGGCATCTTGTCGCCTACTGCTTCAAAATATTTGCTGTTTGCATCAATTGTGCTCTGAGTAAGCTTTACTGCAAAGGGGCCGTCAGCGAAATTATCTGAGGGTTCATTGAAGCCGATATGGCCGTTTGTGCCGATACCGAGAATCTGAATGTCAATTCCGCCGCTTTCTCTGATTTTAGCGCTGTATCTTGCACATTCTTCATCAATATTGTCAATCTGACCTGAAAGGAAGTTAACTTTTTCAAAGTCCACATCGGTCTTACCGAAAAGGTTATCCTTCATGAAGTAGTAGTAGCTGTTTACGTTTTCTCTGTCGAGACCTACATATTCGTCAAGGTTAAAAGTTGTGATATGCTTAAGTGTAACCTCACCCTTTTCGTAGCTTTCGATGATTCTCTTGTATGTTTCAACAGGTGAAGCACCGGTTGCAAAACCGATTACACTGTCTCTTTTTTTGTTTACCTGCTTTATAATTATTTCTGCTGCCTCATTTGAAATCTGAATAGCATCATCAAGTACAATTACTCTCATTTTATTATCTCCTTTGCTTTCTGAATGTTTCTGATGGTTATTATATCATATACTGAAAAAATTTTCAATTGAAAAAGCCAAGCTTTTTCTTTGTTTTTTACAATTACAATTTGAAATTATCTTTTTATTATGCTATACTGTAAGCGGTTTAACTTTGAAAGGATATGAAGAAATGAAATTTAACTACCATACACACACGGAAAGATGCTTTCACGCAAGAGGCAAGGACGAAGAATTTGTGCTTGCTGCAATAGAGGCAGGCTTTGACGAAATCGGCTTTGCCGACCACTCACCCTGGCCTTTTGAGGGCTATGTTTCAGGAATGAGAATGCACGAAAACGACTTTGAGCCTTATGTAAACAGTATCAAAGCCCTCAGAGAAAAATATAAGGATAAAATCAGCATTAAAATAGGGCTTGAATGTGAATATTTTGAGTGTTATATACCCTGGCTCAAGGAAAAAATTGATGAGCTTGAGGTTGATTACATCATTCTCGGCCACCATTACAGCACCCATGAAATCGGTGCAGATTATAACGGCTCGCTCACAACCGTTGAAGGCATTGAGAAATATACAGATGAGGTTGTAAAAGGCATAAAAACAGGTCTTTACTCCTACGTATGCCACCCCGACCTTTATATGAGAGGCTATCCCGTATGGGATGAGCACTGTGTGGAAATGGGAAAGAAAATTATTGCTGCTGCCAACGAAGCAGGTATTCCCATTGAGTATAACCTTCTCGGCTTCAGCCATTCAAAAAACGACGGAAAGCAAGGTTATCCCTACCCTGAATTCTGGCTTCTTGCCGCAGAAATGGGTGCAAAGGCAATTATCGGCGTTGATGCTCATACACCAAAAGCCTTCAGCAACGCAGAGCTTTTTGAAGAGGCAAAGGCCAATCTTAAAAAGCTGGGCATTAAGACCGTTGAGGGAATCAAATTTTTCAGATAAGATAAATCCCGTGCAGAAAACTAACTGCACGGGCAATTTTTATTTATTCAGAAGCTCAACAGCTGTTTTGATATGCACAAGCATACCTGTCATAATTGCACTTTCGTCGGGCTTGAAGCGGTCACTGTGAAGAGGATAATCGCACTCGCAACCGACGTGATAGAAGCTACCGGGTGCTTCGTCAAGATAAAAGCCGAAATCCTCACTTGTCATAAGCGGAGCTTCAGCAACACTTACATTTTCCTCGCCTAATATATCTTCAGCACAGCTTTTAAGAAAAGCAGTCATTTCATTTTCGTTGGTGATTCCCGGATAGCTTTCACGGATTCTGACTTCACACTCAGCACCCATACTTTCAGCAATTCCTTTTGCCGTTGTAATCAGAAGGTCTTTCAGCTTCATTCTTGTATCTTTACCCAAAGAACGCATAATTCCGCCGAAGGTAGCTTTTCCTGCAATCTGGTTACACACTGTTCCCGCATTGAAGGTGCATACACTGAGCACTGCACTTTCGGTGGGAGCAAGATTACGGCTCACCACTGTCTGCAAAGCAGTTACAATATGCGAAGCAATAAGAAGTGCATCAATGCCCTTGTGAGGCTCTGCTCCGTGGGCACTTTTTCCTATTACATCGATTTCGAAAACATCAGCTGCAGCATAGCTTTTTCCGTACTTCACCTGAACGTGATTTTTCGGAAGCTCAGGTCTTACATGAAGTCCGAAAACTGCAGAAACGTTTTCCATAGCACCTTTTTCAATAAGCCTTTCAGCACCACCTAAAAGCTCTTCGTCAGGCTGAAAAATCAATCTCACCGTTCCCTTAAGCTTATCACGGTTTTCGCTGAGGATTTTTGCAACACCTAAAAGCGCAGCCGTATGTATATCGTGGCCGCAGGCGTGCATTCTGCCCTCATTGAGTGAGGTAAAATCAAGCCCCGTTTTTTCTTCAACGGGAAGCGCATCAATATCAGCTCTGATGGCTACGGTTTTACCCTTAATGTTACCTTCAATTTCGGCAACAACACCCGTTTCAAGGAGCCTTTCATACGGCACATTCCACTTGTTCAGGCAGTTCATTATTATCTCTGTAGTTCTGAATTCACTGTTACCCATTTCCGGATACTGATGAAGAAGTCTGCGGATTTCTCTGATTTCTTCAAAGCTGTTTTCACAGCATTCTTTTATAAATTCATTATTCATATCAAAAGCCCAAATGACGCACAAAAGCTGTGCGTCATTTTCCTTAGTCAAGTATATTATCCATATTGTAGAAGCCTGCTTCCTGCTTTACAAGGAAGTCAGCTGCTGAAAGTGCACCTTCAGCAAAAAGGCTTCTGTTTTCAGCCTCGTGCTTAAGAGTGAGCACCTGTGAGCCCATTGCAAAAATAATTTCGTGGGTACCTACCTCGCCGCCCATTCTGATTGCGTGAATGCCGATTTCGTTTTTCTTTCTCTTTCCGTATTCGTGTCTGCCGATATTATATTCGCAGTCATCCTTCACGCTTTTGATAGCATCTGCAAGAAGAATAGCTGTACCGCTGGGTACGTCAAGCTTCTGATTGTGGTGCTTTTCGATGATTTCAATATCAGCATCGGGAAAAGCCTTTGCAGTAATTTTTGCAAGGCAGGAAAGCACTGCAACACCGAGAGACATATTCTGGCTGTAGAAAAGAGGAATTTCCTTTGAAGCTTCCTTAATCATTGAAAGCTCTTCGGCACTCTGACCTGTTGTTGCAACAACAAGAGGAATATTTCTCTTTACTGCGTATTCGGTTACGTCCTTTGTTGCAAGGTGGTTTGAAAAGTCGATTATGCAATCAGCTTCACCGTCAAACTCGGCAATATTCTTGTAGATATTGTTTTCTCTGTCGGTATCAAACTCCATACTGCAGGAAGCCGCAAGGTCATATTTATCACTGCTTGCAATAAGTGAAAGCAGAGTCTGACCCATTCTTCCGCCTGCGCCGTTAATTATAAGCTTCATACATCTAAACCAACCTTACGCATTTCGTTAAGAAGAACTGCCTTGTGGTCATCTTCCATAACTGTAAGAGGAAGTCTTACATAATCCTCGCAGAAGCCCATAGCTGCCATAGCTGCCTTTACGGGAATGGGGTTAACTTCGCTGAAAAGAGCCTTTGTAAGTGCGAAATATTTGAACTGCATTTCTGCTGCACCCTTAACATCGCCATTAAAGAACTTGTGGCACATTTCTGAGGTTTCCTTGGGAAGTACGTTTGAAAGAACAGAAATTACACCCTTACCGCCAACTGACATAAGAGGAACAATCTGATCGTCGTTGCCTGAATAAAGGTCAAGCTTATCACCGCAAAGAGCCATTGTTTCTGTAATCTTGTCAATCTGGCCGTTTGCTTCCTTGATAGCCTGAATCATAGGATGCTTAGCAAGCTCAGCATATGTAGCGGGCTCAATATTTACACCTGTTCTTGAGGGAACGTTATAGAGAATAATGGGCTTTGTGCTTGCGTCAGCAATTGCGTTGAACATTTTGATAAGGCCCTTCTGTGTAGCCTTGTTGTAGTAAGGTGTTACAACAAGCATTGCATCACAGCCGATTTCGCAAGCGAATTTTGTAAGCTCAATTGCGTATGCTGTATCGTTTGAGCCTGTACCTGCAATTACGGGAACTCTGCCGCCGACAACTTCAACTGCAAACTTAAGAACTTCTCTGTGCTCTTCGTCAGTAAGTGTTGAGCCTTCACCTGAGGTACCTGCAATTACAAGAGCGTCAATGCCCTCTTCAATCTGCCAGTTGAGAAGCTTTTTAAAGTTTTCGTAGTCTACTCCGTTTTCGTTCATCGGTGTGATAATAGCTGATGCTGCACCTGTAAAAATTGGCTTTCTTTCCATTTGATTTTACTCCTTAATTATGTAATTTTCCGAAACTTCAAATATTACAGAGAAAAACACCCGATATGCTTTTGCATCGAGTGTCATAATTACAAACGACAACAGAAAAAACTGATGTGTCTTTCACAATTATAATAGCACTCCGCAAAAAATTGCGACAGTCGGATAAATCTTATTTTATCCGCCCAACGCAGCTTACGCCTTACTGCGTTTCGGCGACAATCCCTTTCTTCTGCAAAAAGCCTTGCGTGGACTTTCACTTTGCAGAGTACTGATGATTCATCGCAGCCTCTATCTTTAATTGAATTATTCGGTTGCAGATAGTCTATCACTAAAAAATAAAACTGTCAATAGAAAATTTCAAAAAATTTACTGCTTGAAAGCATTAATACCTTTTAAAAGATAATAAAAGGGTGAAAACGGGGTCAGACAGACAAATTTTTCCGTAAAGCTACGGATTTCTTTTTCGGGAAAGCTTACCGTAAGACGGTTTTCGCTGAAGTCTGCTTCAAGCTTTTCTGACGAGCCGGAGAAGCTCATCACAGCATATTTTGTCATATTGAGATTGTACTCTCCTCTTTCGCCTACAGTTATTGCACCGGCAAAAAATGCACCCACACAAGCAATTGCCACAGTTACCAAAAGAAAGCTTCCGAATATTTTTTTCATTTCTTCGTTCATACCTTTTCCTCGTATTCTTCAAGAATTTTGCTTACGGCAACACCTATACATTTTCCTGTGTATACCGCCTCTTCAAGAGTATTTGAATCTGAGCCCACTTCAAGGAGAAGCGAGCAGTGAGTTACGTTCATATTATAGCTTCTCGGGCAAAAATAAAGCGGTCTTGTAATTCCTTCAAAAAGCTCCTCAAGCTTTTGCTGAAGATGCACTGCAAAGGTAAGGTTGTATCTCCAGTCGGGAAGATTTTTAATGGGATTACCCTCCTCCTGACAACCTGAAATTATCATAATCTGTGCCGCTTTTTTGCCCTTTACGGTTGCGGTAGGCTTCACCTTTGTGCCGTCGGAATCCTGAATTGCATCACGGTGAATGTCAAGCACCACCTGAATTGAGGGATATTTTTTCAGAATTGCCTCAACGGACTCACGGCTTTTTCCGTAAGCACCCGTATATTTCGAGTCGTGTATTTCTTTATCGTGAATAACGGTAAAGCCTGCGTTTTCAATTTCTTCAACAATCGCCTCGCCTACCCTTACCATATTTCTGCCCTTGTCGTTTGAACGGGTTATAAAGCTTTCGGTGTAATAGCTTTTTTCAAGTATAGGGTAGGTTTCGGTGGTATGCGTATGAAAAATCAGTACGGAGGGCTCTTTTTTCGTAACACTGAGGTCGATTTTCTCGTTCAGTATATTCTTAAGGCTTACCTTTGTGCGGTTTACATTTTTCATTCTTACAAGGGAGAATTTA
>JAFOXT010000357.1 GCA_017425745.1 Clostridia bacterium
ACAAAGAAACGCACAAAGCTTTATGCCTTGTGCGTTTTACTTATTTATTCAGTCTGATTAAATCTTGCCTAACTTAGCAAGAATATTCTTGTCGCAGGTGTCACCCATTGAGCCGATTTCCTTCCAGAGCTCATCTGCCTTTTTCTTCCATTCAGGAAAACCTGCAGGAGTTTCGGGATACTTATCATAAAGAGCTGCAACCTTAATAAACTGTGTAAGACTCTTTACAATGGCTTTGATGTATTCACCTCTCAGCTTGCCTGTTGCAACACCGAAAGCAAGATTCTTGAGAATATTTGCAACATCAACGGGGGTAATATCAAGGTCGTTACCGCCACCGCCGAGAATCTTCTGTGAGAAGAGTGTGTCGGTCTTGAACATATATTCAGCCTCGTCATATGTACAACGCACGATACCCATAAGAATAGGTCTGAGTGCATCGAAGTCCTTACCCTGAACCTCCATATACTTCTTGTTAATGGGCCACATATTCTCTTTTGTAAGCTCCTTGCCCTGATTGAGAAGACGTGAAATTACGTCAACAGCAATTCTTGCCTGATAAAGTGAGGAGCTGCAGCCTTCGCCGCAGGTGGGCTTTGTAAGCTGAGCAGTGTCACCCATAGCAATAAAGTTGTCGTCAACAAAGGAATAAAGACTTCTGTAATAAGGAGTCATACCTTTTTCAATTTTTTCAACTGTATATTCAGGCCAGGGCACATTCTTTCTGAAGTCCTTGAAAATCTCTTCGGCATATTCATAGCCATAGTTTCCGCCGATACCGAGAATTGCTCCGTTGGGATCGCCTGAGGGTGCTGACCAGGCCTTATAGTTAAGGAAGAAGGTATGAAGCTTCATCGGGTCAACATTGGCATCTTTATATTTTACATAATAAAGCACAACATAGAAAATATTTTTGGGATCAAGCACTTTATTTTCAACCACTGAGGTATCGGGAAGCATTCTTCTTGCGGCTGAGGGAATACCTGTACAGTCTGCAACAAGCTTGCAGTAAACCTCTTTTTCGGTTCTTGCAGTCTTATACTTTGCACCGATAATTTTGCCGTTTTCGTCATATATAAAATCAGTGAAAGCTGCACCGTAGATTATCTTTGCGCCTGCCTCTTCAGCCTTACGGTTCATTTTCATAATCTGTTCGTGCTTGTGCATACCAACAATAGGATTACCTACACCGAATTTCTCATAATTACCGTAGGGTGACTTACCTCCGGTTGAGCCGAATTCAAAGCCGTATTCCTTGTCGCCCTCAGTCGGAAGCTCAATGCCGAATTTCTGCATTTCATACTTTTCCATATGGAAAATGTCGTATTCTCTTGAAACATCTTTTTCCTTCTGCTTTTCAATTACAAGCACCTTGTGGCCTCTTTTTGCCATTTCTCTTGCAAACCAAGCACCGGTTGTGGAAGCACCGGCAATGAGAATATCATAAGTTTCTGTCTTCATTTTTTGTTTCTCCTTTGCAGTATTATTATACATTCTAATAATACCACTATTTTTTACGACTTTCAATCAGCGATTTCTATAAAAGTTACCCTTTACTTTTGTAACTTATTTTAATTTCCTGTAATTTTTCAAAAAGCCAGAATCTTACTTCATACTGAGGCTTTGACGAAACCAGCTTAAGCTCTTTTTCACTAAGCACATCAGAAAGAATATCATCTCTTTTTTCGGCGGCAGGAAGACAAAGAGGCGGAAAAAGAACACACCACCAGTTTTTACCCTTTCCCTCACCGATAATTACCTTAAGACTGCTGTAGGTGCCCGCCGGCAAGGTGAAATCTTCATAAGCTTTCACGGGAAAATATGAGGGTTCCGCCCTTACCTCTACAGTGGCGGTGCTACCCTCTTTTTTTATCACCTCTTCGGTGATGCTCTGTAATTTACCAAGAGATTTTTTCAGATTTCTTTCAGCCTCCTCTCTGCTTTCAGAAACAGTAAAAAGCTCACCGCTTTCT